>DASRRN010000402.1:0-4073 GCA_035695685.1 Acidobacteriaceae bacterium
CGAACAGGTAGGATATCCGGCCCATGACGGTGAATCGGCGGACGGTCATAAAGGGTATGGTTGCGGGTCTTTTGGCAGCCGAGGCACCTGCGAAAGGCTATGAGGCGCCGTGCTCCGCACTGACAGAAAAGCGATTCAGAATCTGGGACGTTCATAGCCACATGGGTGCGATGCCCGGCAACACGCCGGAAGATCGGCTCGCACTGCTCATCCGGCACATGGACCGGCTTGGCATCGAGCGCGTAATTCTCTCCCAGGGCTTTGAGGAATTCGAATATCATCCTACCCCTGAACAGGTGCGCATCGAGAACGATCGCGTTATGCGGGCCGTGAAGCGCTTTCCCGATCGCGCCTATGGCTCGTTATATATAAGTCCGGACAACGTTGACGCCTGCCTGGAAGAATTCGACAGGTGCGTCCGCGATGGACCTATGGTGAGCATCGGGGAAATCGAAACCGATGTACGATGTAACTCGCCGGCTCTCGATCCCATTGTGGAGCGAGCCATTGCCCTCAACGTGCCCATCTACCAGCATACGTGGATGAATTCGTTGGGCAATGGGCCCGGCGATTCGACTCCTTTCGACTTGGTTGAGTTAGCGCGCCGTCATCCGCGGGGAAAGTTTGTCTGCATGCACACCGGGGGTAACTGGGAGCTCGGCATCCGTGCCATCCGCGATTGCAAAAATATCTGGGCTGAGATTGCAGGCTCTGACCCCACCGCGGGCTTCACGGAGATGGCCGTTCGCGAGCTGGGTCCGGAGAGAGTCGTCTACGGCAGTGACATAGGGGGCCGGAGCTTTGGTTCGCAGGTAGGAAAAGTTCTTGGCGCAAATATCCCCGATGAAGCCAAGGAGATGATTTTAGGCGGCAACCTTCGCGGCCTGCTACAACCAGTCTTGCGGGCCAAGGGACTGGCATCTTGATCGACACCAACGTGCATTTGTTTCAGTGGCCTTTTCGGCGACTATCGGGAGATACGCCAGAAGAGCTGGTGGCGCAACTGAAGCGTAAGGGGGTTCGGCAGGCGTGGGCGGGAAGCTTTGAAGCGCTTTTCTGCCGCGACGTTAGCGGAGTGAATGCGAGGCTGGCTGCTGCCTGCCGCGATCAGGGTGCGGGTTTCCTGGTGCCCTTCGGGGTTGTGAACCCCAAATCGCCAGATTGGGAAGAGGATTTGCGGCGCTGTCAGGAAGATCATCGCATGCCGGGGATTCGTCTGTACCCCAGCTATCACCGCTACCCGCTCACCGACGCCGATTTTGTGAAGCTGCTCACACTGGCCGCAAGCCGGCGGTTGATGGTGCAGATTGCGCTCTCCATGGAGGATCCACGCACGCAGATTCCATGGATGATGGCCATGCCGGCTGACCCTGGTCCGCTCGGCCCCATCGTTGCCAAACTGCATGGGTTGAAGCTGGTTCTATTGAACGGCGCACACTGGGCCGGAAACAACGAGCCGGACGTGGTTTCGCTTTGTAAAGCGGAGAATGTCTATTTCGATATGGCAAAGAACGAAGGCATTGGAGGTTTGGAGTCGTTACTGGCAGCTACTTCGCCCAATAGAGTCGTCTTCGGATCCCATTACCCATTTTTCTATTTCGAGTCAGCCTATCTGAAGGTTTGCGAGGCCGATTTGACCGGCGGTCAAAAGGCTGCTCTTACTGAAGGAAACGCACGACGACTGTTGCAGAGCCTCTAGAGCATTTTCACTTCTACTCTGCGCAGGAAGGTGCAGCGATGTGCGTCTTTTCTTGAGGAAAAGCCGCGTCGGGAGTGGTTGCTTTGTATACACCAGAAGCGAAAATGCATTAGTCCACCGATTAGGAGAAACCGTGATTCGTAGGCAATTCCTTTCTCAATCTGCGAAGTCTCTTGCTGCTGCGGGCTTGCTTGGTTCCTACTCATGGGTGGCCAGGGCAGGTGCTGCGTCGTCGGAGGCAACCACACCCGCCTCATCGGCAGCAGTTCTGCCGGGAACGAGTCCGTTAACTCAGACAGGAGATCTCGTCTTCCAGATGGAAGATGGAATCGTCGAGTATCTCCGCAAGCGCACAAAGCAGGTTCCGCAAGAGAGAGCGCACCTCTGGCATTGGGATTACTACTCGGTCGAGGCATACGAAAAATCTGTCGCGCAACACCGCGACAATCTTCGCAAAATAGCGGGTGCGGTGGACCCACGCGTGTCGTCCGTGGCCGTCGAAATCATCGCTCATCCGGGGCAGCCCGCGGAAGTCGGCCGCGGACAGAACTATACGGTACTGGAAGTTCGCTGGCCCGTATTCGATCCTGTCGATTTTGGCCTGTGTGGGATGCGAGCGGAGGGGTTACTTCTCGAACCAACGGGCCCCGTGAAGGCGCGCGTGATCGCAATCCCCGATGCCGACTGGACGCCGGAAATGCTTGCCGGCCTGGTGGACGGTGTGCCTGCGAAGGCGCAATTTGCGCGGCGCCTCGCGGAGAATGGCTGCCAGGTGCTTATTCCCATGCTCATCAACCGGGAGGACACCTACTCGGGAAACCCGGCGATAAGAATGACCAACGAGCCACACCGGGAGTTCGTTTATCGAATCGCATACGAATTGGGCCGGCACATAATCGGCTATGAAGTACAGAAAGTGCAGGCGGCGGTTGACTGGTTTACGGCTCAGGAACCAAAGACGCAGATTGGAGTGATGGGGTATGGAGAAGGAGGATTGATTGCGTTCTACGCCTCCGCTCTTGATGCGCGTATCGGCGCCACAGTCGTTAGCGGATACTTCGACGAGCGCGAGAATGTTTCGGAAGAGCCGATTTACCGGAATGTCTGGGGACTGCTGCGCGAATTTGGAGACGCCGAGATCGCCAGCCTGATTGCGCCACGGACGTTGATCGTCGAAGCATGCCGGGGACCGGAAGTAAATGGGCCGCCGCCTGCGGTGGATGGGCGCTCGAACATGGCTTGCCCGGTAGGACGTTTGAGCACGCCGCCAATTCAATCGGTACGGCACGAAGCAGGGCGCGCGCGGCCGATCTTCGATTCCCTCGGCGTTGGACAGCACTTCCAGTTGATCGAGCGCGAAAACGGGACCGGCCTTCCTGGGGGTGAAGAGACGCTTGCCGCGCTGTTAGGTGCGCTCGGCGCGCGCGGCCCGCTGACCGCCTCGGGCAAGGTTCCCCAAAGTACGCGCCATGGAACGGACGCACAATCGCGGTTACACTCGCAGTTCGACCAAATGGTCGCGTTTACCCAGGGTCTTGCCAAAAAATCGCATGAACGCCGCACCGAGTTCTGGTCGCGGGCTGACAGCTCTTCGCCCCAGCGGTGGGTGGAATCGACGCGCCCATTGCGCGACACGATATGGAATGAAATTTTCGGGCGTCTGCCCGATCCGAGCATTCCCCCGAACGCGCGCACGCGTCTGGTTTACGATACGCCGCGATTTCTGGGCTACGAAGTGTGGATGGATGTCTGGCAGGGAGTGGAGGAATACGGAATTCTTCTGCTTCCCAAGGATCTCAAGCCGGGCGAGCGGCGCCCCGTTGTTGTCTGCCAGCACGGGCTCGAAGCCCGGGTGCAAGAAGTTGCCGACCCGGGTTTCGACAGCCAATTCTATCGGCAGTTCGCGGTGAGCCTTACCAACTTGGGATTTGTGACTTACTCCCCGCAGAATCCTTTCTTTGGCGCCGAACGTTTTCGTGCTATCTATCACCTCGGCCATCCATTGAAGCTCGAGATGTTCTCCTTCGTTCTTGGCCAGCACCAGCAGGTGCTGAACTGGTTATCTCAGCAGTCTTTCGTCGACCCGGAGCGCATTGGCTTCTATGGAATGTCTTATGGGGGCAAAACGGCGATTCGCGTTCCGCCGCTTCTGGATCGTTATGCCCTGAGCATCTGCTCGGGAGACTTCAATGACATCGTGTGGACCATGACAGACGTTGATTCGCGAGGGGTATTCCCCTTCGATGACAGTTATGACCTGTACGAATTCAACTTTGCCAACGTGGTGAACTATGCCGAGTTGGCCTGCCTCATGGCTCCGCGGCCATTTATGGTTGAGCATGGATGGGCGGACGGAGGCGACCCAATCAAGACG
>DASRRN010000403.1:0-2456 GCA_035695685.1 Acidobacteriaceae bacterium
TCCTATGCGCTCGCTAAGCGTGAGTGGTAGTTTGCTTCGGCTTGCGGGAGAGCCCATAAAGCAAGGCCACCAGCATAAACAGAGACCCCATCGCGGCCAAGCCGATTATCCGCAAGATGGAGACTGTATACTTGCCGGCGCTGGGACTGTAGTTGCAGCAATAAAGCAGAACCAGATCACTGAGCGAGCCGATATGGTGAGTGCTGGCCTGGATCACCGCCAACCGTACATCCCGCGGCTGGTAGTCAATGCCGAAAAGATATTTGGACATGCGGCCGTCGGGCGTGGCAATCATGATCACGCTCGAGTGAGCAAACTGGTCCATCTTTCCATCGGGCCCGGGCACCCGCACGTAGTTAAAGCCGGTGGCTGCGGCGAGATCGGTAATCGAAGCCTGTTGGCCGGTGAGGAAATGCACACTCTCTCCCGCGGTGGGGGCCCCGAGCGAATCCAGAAAGCGCACTTTTTCCGCCGCCCCATCGACGGGGGTATCCGCGGGATCGATGCTGGTGACCACGATGTCGTAGTCTTTGCCCGGGGTGAAGCCCACCTGGCGAAGCGTCCTGGCCAAGCCGCTGAGAACCTGGGGGCAAAGCAGCTTGCATTTGTAGTAGACCAGCGCCATCACCACCGGGCGATGCTCAAAATAGGCGCCCAAGCGCCTATCGGCGCCACTGGAGTCGAGAAAGTGATCATTGAGCGGGAGATGATTGCCGAGGTTCTGGCTGATGCCGGCCTTCTTGAGATAGGCTGGGGCGGATTGTGCCGCCGCGCCCAGGGGCTTGTTCGCCCCATATTGCTGTGCCCAGACGGGCATGACGAGGGTCAGAACGAAAGCAGCAGCGATAACCTGCAGGGACCTGAGACGCATACCTACAGACTACTCCGATTGCCACTGCAATTCGCATGGTGATAGCCTGACTATTCGTTCTCGCTACCATTTATCCGCTTTCGGAGATACGCATCCATGCAGAAAAGCTACAACGGTCTTTCCTTGCCCACGGGGGGCGAGGCGATTCAATATGCTGACGGCAAATACCACGTTCCCGACCACCCGATCATCCCATTTATTGAGGGCGACGGAACGGGGCGCGACATCTGGCGCGCATCGCAACGGGTTTTCGATGCCGCGGTCGACAAGGCTTATGGTGGCAAGCGGTCGGTGAAGTGGTTTGAAATCTTCGCCGGCGAGAAGGCCTATTCGCAGTTCAACACCTGGCTGCCGGATGACTCCGTCAACGCAGCTCGCGATCTGCGGATTTCGATCAAGGGACCCCTTACGACTCCAGTGGGCGGCGGCATCCGGTCGCTGAATGTTGCCCTGCGGCAGATCCTCGATCTGTATTCTTGCGTCCGGCCAATCAAGTATTACCAGGGAGTTCCGAGCCCGGTGAAACATCCGGAGAAGCTGAACGTGGTGATCTTCCGTGAGAACACGGAAGACGTCTACGCGGGCATTGAGTTCAAGCAGGGCACGCCGGAGGTCAAGAAGGTAATCGACTTCCTGAACAACGACATGCTCAAAGGGACGAAGAAGAAGATTCGTGAAGACTCGGGCATCGGGATCAAGCCGATCTCTATCTTCGGGACCAAGCGGCTGGTGCGCTATGCCATCAAGTATGCACTCGAAAATGGACGCAAGTCAGTGACCCTGGTGCACAAGGGAAACATCCAGAAGTTCACCGAGGGGGCCTTCCGGGAGTGGGGATACGACGTGGCCACCCAGGAATTTCGCCAGCAGACGGTGACGGAAACGGAAAGTTGGATCCTGGGCAACCTCGAAGCCAATCCGAAGTTGACCGTGGAAGAGAATGCCGCGCTGATTGAGCCAGGGATCGCGTTTGGATCCGATGACTTCCGCGCAGAATTGTACAAGAGCGTGAAGAGCGTGCTTGATTCCATCGGCAAAACACACGGCAACGGACAATGGAAGAAGAAGCTGTTGATCAATGACCGGATTGCCGATTCCATTTTTCAACAGGTCATTATCCGGCCGGAGGACTACAGCGTACTGGCGTGCCCGAATCTGAATGGTGACTACATTTCTGACGCTTGCGCTGCACAAGTGGGCGGTCTTGGTATAGCGCCGGGAGCGAACGTGGGTGATGGCTATGCGGTATTCGAGGCCACACATGGCACGGCGCCCAAGTATGCGGACAAAGATGTAATCAATCCCGGGTCGGTGATGCTCTCCGGCGTGATGTTGTTTGAATTCCTGGGCTGGAGTGAAGCGGCTAAGCTGATCGAGACCGCGATCGAGAAAACCATTCAGCAGAAATATGTAACCTACGATTTTGAGCGGCAAATGCCTGGGGCGACGAAGGCAAAGACCAGCGAATTCGCTACCCGAATCATCGAAAACATGGGTTAGGAGAAATATGCGAAAGAAAGTAACGATCGTAGGAGCAGGGAATGTAGGCGCGACCTCGGCGCACTGGATAGCGGCCAAGGAGCTG
>DASRRN010000404.1:0-3456 GCA_035695685.1 Acidobacteriaceae bacterium
CGGCGAAAAGCCCGACGCCTTCGAGCCCTTCCACCCCGACCGCATCGTCGGCCGCATCCTCGGCATGGGCGACATCGCCACCCTCCTCGAGCGCGCCGAAGAAAAACTCGACCGCTCCAAGGCCGAGGCCTTCGCCAAAAAAGCCCTCGCCGGCGACGGCTTCTCCCTCGAAGACTTCCGCGACCAGCTCCGTCAGATCAAGAAGCTCGGCTCCATGCAATCCATCCTCAAGATGCTCCCCTCCGTCGGCCCCTTCGCTGGCATGCAGCAGGCCGCCGCCAACGTCGACGAGTCCCAGTTCACCCGCATCGAGGCCATCATCAACAGCATGACTTCGAAGGAGCGCCACAACTCCGCCATCATCAACGGAAGCCGCCGCAAGCGCATCGCCCTCGGCTCCGGCACCACCGTGCAAGAGGTCAACAACCTCCTCCGCCAGCACACCCAAATGTCCAAACTCTTCAAAGGCATGGGCAGCGGCCTCACCGGCGGCGCCAAAGCCCAGCAACGCCTCATGTCCCAGATGCAAGGCAAGCAGCGCTTCGGCAGGTAACGCCAGGTCGGGTTTCCCACTCATGACAATCCATCGTCCTCAATGGGGTTGGACCGGCGCAACAGCCTGAGACAACCCAGCCCACTCATCGCAAAAGCGCGATGTATGGAGCACCCGGCAGCCTCTCGAGGTCAGAAATATTTAGTCCTCGGCCAAATCCGAAGAAAATTTGGCCGAGGACGAATACTGCGCTGATTCACAAATCGGTATTTTGTCGAGAACCTAATGGACTAATTGCGACAAAACACGTGGATCAAATTTGTATTCGACGTTCACGCTGCTCCCCGACCCTGAATTTATCGCTACCCCACCTATGACCGCACTGTTTTGATCGGTGAGGAGCACTGGAAGTCTGTTTGGCTGCGTCACAAAGACATTGGAGAGATTTATGTTTATGCTGCCGGGCAACATGTAGTCACTGCTGAAGGTTTGATCGAAGAAGGTATAGCCAGCGGGAAGAGTTTGAAAACCGATCGAGTTATTGACCTTTGAAGGCGGCGAAATAACATTCTCAATATTCAGGTTCATAATGCTCGGAGTCGTCAGGACGTCGTTCTCCGTATTGGCGTTCGCTCTGGGAGGAATAATCTTCAAGCTGAAGAGGACCTGCGGAGCATCGTCCACGAAAATGTTCCGGAACGTCGGGGGAGCGACTGCACCATACTGTGTGCCCGGGACCATCATTGAAGCGATCACCGCATTGGCTTGATGGACGACGGCGTTTGCGGGATCCGCAATAAAAGTAGGTGCGGTGGGCTGAAACCAATCCGTCTTAACTACATAAAGATGGTCAAGCAGTCCATAGTCTCCCGGCGAGTTATTGGACCAGCCTAGATTCACCGGCCCGCCGTTATAGTTCTGCCAGACGGTAGCGTTCGTGACCGTATCGGAGGCGCCCCACATCTTCAACGAATCATCCCCGCTGCGGACAAATACGTTGGAGACAGTCGCGGACGCTCCGAGTTCGAGTCCGTCACCGTTCTCGTTCCAGCCGATAACTTTCACGTTATTGATCGTGCTGTTTGTGAATGAATCCGTAGCGTAGAAGTTGTTGTCGGCGATGATGATGCCATCCACAACGAAGTTGTGGAGCGAATGGCCTCCGCTTGGATTCAGAGCGGCCAGAGCAGCATACCCTTGTTCGGCATAGGCCGCATTGGAGCAGTGCCTCAGATCAAACTCAAACCGGCTCACGTCCACAACACCCGGACCATAAAGCCGCCGCTGAACGGTACTAGGGGTAAACGCCAATTTACCTTGAAACCATGAGCCTGGGGCAAGATAGATCGTGTTGATATTGGCAGGCACAACAAACGCCTCCGCACCCGGAGGGTTCTTGCCGCTGCCCGCTTTCGTGTAGGTGATCGTTCCTTCGAAATCCAGCGTGTCAAACGCAGACAAATCGCCATTAAGATCACTCGCTGTTTGAATCGTCTTTACATTCGCGCCGGTCGGCTTCTCGTACGGCGGATTGAGAAAGAAGGCGAGGCCTTGAAGACCTGCGTTGTTTGCCGAATCGCGATCCCACCACAAAATAAACTGCTCTCCGGCAAAATCTCGGCCTGTAACCTTTGAAATATTAACCGTGCCATCGCTGGCCAGCCGGACAGGAATCAACTTAGCGCTCGGCCGCACGGAAACGTGGTCATCGGGCACAAACGGGCCATTGGACAGTTTGGTCACTCGAAGCTGAACCATTGCATTCATACGTGCGGGAATGCTCACAAACGACATGGATGTGGTTGTCTTCGTGTAACCGGAGAAGCTGAGATAGGGCGATGAGTTCGAACCGCCATAGCTACTCATATAGACCGGCGCATCCGTCCAGCCGCCACCGTCCAGCTTGTATTGCACGGCATACTGGGTGGAGGCTGCGGGATAGGTCATCGGTTGCGAGGGGTAAAGTGCATATCCATTGGCGGGCGTACCCGGATAGGGCACGGGAACGACCGCACATGACGGCGTTGGCGTGATGATCTGAGCCGAAGTCGTTGCAGCGGATGCGATGAAAAGCAGCATCGCTACTGTAAGGCCCACTCTTCTCAGGAAACGTCTATCATCGCGATTCGAACCAGCATGGAAGTTGCTCATAGTGCCTCCGGGGGGATGACCCAGTTCTCTGAACCGTTGAAATGAATCGATTCATTTTTGAAGCACCCCATTTGTACGCTGGTCTCTCATCCTCCGTCAATCTCGAATATCGCAGTCCATATGGGCGGATGGCTCACCGTAACGTTCTCTCCGTAGCACCGGCGGGTGGCCCGATCACCGCCTACCGGACCAGCGACGTCATGGGTGCCCCGTTCATCGCAGCTCTATCGCGATGAGCGGGGTATTCGCAGGACGCACAAACCCACCACCCGCCTCCGACCCTCACCACGCATCGTCAGGGCACGGCTTTCAGCCGTGCCGCTAAGCCGCGCGCAACGCGCGCTTCCGCTCTGCCGAAGAACCGGGCCCCTGTCGAGCGTTTTTTGCTCGTCAGGGTGGTAACGCCGTCGCGAAGTCCGAAGGACGCAGCGACTGAATTGCCTTCCTGTCCCCGCCACAAATCTCAACCGAAAACAGTAAAGCCGGCGCTTTCGCGCCGGCTTTTCAATGCGTCCTCGCTACGCTAGACCCGCAGTCGCCGCCGGGCCAGCCCCGCGCCCGCCAGCAGCGCGGTGCCCAGCATCACAAGCGTCCCCGGCTCCGGCGTCGCCGCTACAGAAGCCAGGCTGTACGTCACCGATCCATTGCCAAGGGAGTCAAAACCTGGCGCGCCGTACTGCATGAAGCCCGCTTGGACATACCAAACGTTCGCGTCAGTGTCCGCCGGGCAACTTCCGCTACCCGCCTCGTTCCCAAAGCAGAAGCCGTCCAACGCGCCCGTCGCGTCGAACTGCAGCCAACCCGTGTTTGCC
>DASRRN010000405.1:0-11136 GCA_035695685.1 Acidobacteriaceae bacterium
GCGGAACAGCATGGGCTCTCGCTGATCGACCTCTTCGGCCGCCTGCCCCAGCGGTTTAGCCGCGCCGCCCTGCTCAAGCAATTTCCGCGGGCAACAGCGTTGAAAATTGTCAGTCGCTTTTCTCCGCCGGCAGCGGGTGAAGCAATCCGTAAGGATCTGGCACAGTTCTTTCCCCCGGCCATGGGCTTCGACAGCATTACCGGCGTTGACTACACCGACGGAGTGCGCATTCTCTTCGCCAATGGTGAAGTGGCCCATGTGCGCCCTTCAGGAAACGCAGACGAATTGCGGATCTACGCGGTCGGCGATACTCAGAGCCGGGCAGACGCGATCGCGGCCTTGGGAATCCAGGAACCCGCGGGAATCCTGCGCAGGATGGAGAAAGCCGTTGAAGGCTGAAGCGGGCCTACTCACTCTACGTGGTGTGGTCCAGCACTACGATTGGGGCGGCCACGAATATATCCCCGAGCTATTGGGCCAGAGCAACCCCACACGCAAACCGTTTGCCGAATTGTGGATCGGGGCGCATGCAAAGGCGCCATCCATCGTAGAGTTTGCGGGGCGGCAAGAGCCTCTGGACAAGTTGATTGCCGAAGCGCCCCTGGCCATCCTCGGCCACGCTGCGAATGCCCGTTTCGGCGGCCGGCTGCCTTACCTGTTCAAGATTTTGGACGTGCACAAGATGCTCTCGATTCAGGCGCATCCGACGCTGGCCCAGGCCCGGCGCGGCTTTGCGCGGGAGAACGCCGAGGGCATAAGCATCGATTCCAGCGCCAGGAACTACAAAGACGATAACCACAAGCCGGAAATCGGTGTCGCGCTGACGGAATTCTGGATGCTGCACGGCTTTCGGCCACTGGAGGAGATCGCCGAAACTCTTACCCAAACGCCGGAGCTGGGACCGCTCATGAGTGACTTCCCCCAGCGGCTGGCCGCGGCAGGCCACGATCATGAAGCGCGGCGGGGCTTGCTGCGCGATCTGTACCGCAAGGTGATGACCATTCCTCAGGAGCAGGTGGACTTGCTGCTTAATTCCCTGCTATCTCGGTTAAGAACAAGCCCATCCTCGGATAAAGACTGCGCAGATTATTGGGCCTTGCGGGCCGCGGAAAACTTCCCCCTGCCTGGCGGACACCGCGACCGCGGCATCTTCAGCATCTATCTGCTCAACCTGATACATCTGCGGCCGGGGCAAGGCACCTTCCAGCCGGCGGGCGTGCTGCACGCGTATCTTGAGGGCGTGAACGTCGAGTTGATGGCCAACTCCGACAACGTTTTACGTGGAGGTTTGACCACCAAGCACGTCGACGTGGAGGAACTGCTCAACATTCTTACCTTCGAAGGCGGTACTCCAGAGATTTTCGATGGCCACCAGGTGAGCGCCCATGAACGGGTCTACCGCACCCCGGCGGAGGAGTTTGAGTTGAGCCGAATAGGGCTTCCTGCGCACGGACGATATGCCGGCGAGGCGACCTACGGCGCTAAAGCGCTACTGGTGTTACATGGCTCCGCAACGATCACGGGGGCCGGCCAAGGCAGATCGCTTGGGCGGGGGTCCATCGTGCTTATACCCTCCGGTACGGAGTTTGTGCTGGAGACCAGGGCGGACGACCTGGTGGTCTTCCAGGCCGGTCTTCCTCTTCATGCCCGGGGCGCAACCTAAGTGAAGGGGTACGGGCTTCACAGGCTGCGGAAAAACTCATGTTTTGTATCAGGGCACGACTTTAGTCGTGCCGTAAATGATTGAAAATACGTGGGGCTTTAGCCCCTGAGGTACGGCTTTCCTACCCAACGGCGAGTTTTTCCGCAGCCTCTTCAGCCCGTGCATTTAGCCAGCAGAGTCACAGGACTTTAGAGTATGCATGTGAGCCGTATTTAGGAATTGAATGGTTGAGCAGCCTGCCGGGCTTTAGCTGGCTCGCGCGAGAAAGGCTTCGACTTCAGCGGAAGAAGGGAGGGAGGGTTGGGCGCCGGCGCGGGTGACAGAAATTGCTGCGGCCGCAGAGGCGTATCTTGCAGCTTCCACGGGTGGCTTTTTGCGGGTGAGGGCAACGGCGAAAGCCGCGTTAAAGCAGTCACCGGCGGCGGTGGTATCCACAGCGTTCACGGTGAATGCCGGAACCTGCTGCGCCGGACAATCGCGGCCAGCGAGAAAGACCCCCTGGGAACCCAGCTTGAGGGCAACATTCCGCACCCCCATCGCCAGCAATTTTTCGGCAGCAGCGCCGGGATCGATCTTAACCCGGCCCAATAGGATCTGCGCTTCCGTTTCGTTGGGCGTGAGCCACGTGGTACGACTGAGCAAGACTTCCGGTAGGGGCATGGCGGGCGCAGGATCGAGCATCAAGGGAGTTTTCGCCTCAGAGGCCTGTTCCGCCAGGCGAATGACCGCCTCCAGTGGGGTCTCCAGCTGCACCAGGATCATACTTGCCCGCTGCACAGTTTCGCGATGGGCATCGATGTATGCGGCGGAGAGCAAACGATTCGCTCCCGAAATCACGATGATTGAGTTTTCCCCATTGTCGGCTCTCGAGATGTGCGCCACGCCGCAGGGACCTGCCACCATTTGGACCGCGTGGGTATCGACGCCGGCGGCTTTCAAACCAGACAGCAACCTCTCGGTAAAAAGGTCGGTCCCCAAAGACCCAATCATCTCCACTGGCGCACCCAGTTTTGCGACAGCGACTGCCTGGTTGGCGCCCTTGCCTCCGTTGAACACGTCGAAGGTGCTACCTAGAATCGTCTCTCCCGGGGCCGGGAGGCGGTTGGCACACGCGACCAGGTCAATGTTGATGCTGCCGACTACCAACAACTTTTTCCGCACGTTCTTCTCCCAGCGCCTGGTCAACGGCTAAGCCGTCTGTCCGCTGGAAAAGAATATCGCACAGGAGATTTCCTGGGCTGCGGGGAGCTGTAGTCTTTGCATGATTTCTGACCAGGAAAAGATCGAAGGATGGAGGCGCGGGCCGGAATCGAACCAGCAATAAAAGGCTTTGCAGACCTTTCCCTGACCGCTTGGGTTCCGCGCCATTCTGGGGTGACCGACCTGTTCGACCTCGAGACAGGTCAGTTGCTCTAGTGAGGTCACTCTAGGGCGAATGTGATGTGGAAGACTACAAAGTTTAAGCAGCGTCGCTATCCTTGGTAACTGTAATGGAGTACTCAGGCACATCGCCGGTCAGCGAAAGCTGTTGCCGCCGGTTGAAGTTCGATATCGGGATCTTACGCAGGCCGGCAACCGTCAACCGATGATGGCCCGGGGACACAAAAATCTATTGAGGGCAGGCCCTTGAATCACCAAAAGAGAAAAATCCGACGGGTGACGCTGGCGGTTCTCATCTATTCGTTCCTATCGCTGATCGCACTACGATCTGGGCAAACCCAGGACTGCCATGGCGGGCCGCCGCCAGAGAAGAGAGGGGCCGGTCCCCACGGGCCGCCGCCAGGCGATCAAGACGATCTCCATCGGCCACCTCCTGGGCCCGCCGACGGAACGCAAAGCACCATGCGGGGTGGGCTGCAGCTGGGCCCGCCGGGACGGTGGTGGGACGATCCACCGTTTGCGCAGGAACTCGGTCTGAGCGCGGCGCAGGCAAACAGGATGGACCAAATTTTCCAGGCGAACCGAAGCACGCTGTTAGATCTCTACCGCTCGCTGCAACGCGAGCAGGCCACCCTCGAGCGGCTGACAACAGGGATTCGCTTGCACGAGCAGGAGATCTTTCGCCAGATCGATCGGGTCACGCGAGCCAGCGCCGCATTGGAGAAGGCAAACGCCCACATGTTATTGCAGATTCGCGAGCAGATGACGGACGAACAGATCGAAAGGCTGGATCAGCATCGTCCAAAACCGCCGAGCTGAAAACCGCATAGCTCGTTTCAGAAGCGTGCCAATCATTCCTTACCTAGGTAACGGCTCGATGAAGATCCTGTCACCACTGCGATAAGACTCCCCGTCAAAGCAGCCAGATTCACAAAATAGCAGCGACCACGCTCCTACGAAGACCCTGCAGAGTTCTCGCGGTCATCGACGCGACCGTTCTGGTGCGCGCAATTTCTTTGGCACGTTCTCTCTCTACCGATTTCTTCACTGACTGCCGATTTCTTCACTGAGGTTTGCGGATGACGATGCGCAAAGGATTTGTTACGTCTCTCTTCTGTGCCGGGGTTTCAGCCGGCCTCGTACTACTCGTATCCACCAGCATCACGGTCAAGGTCGGCGCGGCCGGCCCCGCGGCAAGAGATCCCGGGCCTCGCGTCGCTGCCGCGGGTGCCGGCACTCCGCTCTCCACCCTGAGCGCGGACCAACTTGCATTCTTTCAGGATGGGTTAACCCGCTTCAAAGCGATCGATTCAGTGGGCGGAACTGTTGCCGGCGAGACGGACGCCGGCCTCGGGCCCACCTACAACTCGGCTAGCTGCGGGAGTTGTCACGCTCAGCCAGCGACCGGGGGAACGAGCCCGAGTACTAATCCACAGATCGCCGCGGCCGCTGATAATGGCGCCACCAACTCCATCCCGGATTTCATCTCCGCCAGCGGGCCGGTGCGCGAGGTGAGGTTTCCGTTCCTGCTCAACAACAATGGCCGCGTGAGTCAAACTGCAGATGGCGGCGTTCACAATCTTTTTACGATCACCGGGCGAAGCGACTCTCCCGGGTGCGACATGGCCCAGCCGGACTTTTCGCAGATGGAAAAGTTGGGAGACCTGATCACCCGCATTCCGACCCCCGTGTTTGGAGCAGGTTTGATCGAGAACATCCCGGAGGAAACGATCTATGCCAACATGACGGCAAACGCGGCGCTCAAGCAGAGCCTGGGAATTACAGGGCATCCCAATGTGAGCGCCAACGATGGGACGGTCACCCGGTTCGGATGGAAAGCGCAGAACAAGTCGCTCGAGATCTTTGCCGGAGAAGCCTATAACGTCGAGATGGGCGTGACGAATGAGCTCTTCCCTGAAGAGCGTTCTCTACCTCCCTCTTCCTGTCTTTTCAATGCAACCCCAGAGGATACGACGAATTTTCCCGCGTCGGGTGCGGCCATCCTGAGCGACGTAGTTGCCTTTTCAAATTTCATGCGTTTTCTGGCGCCCCCCGCCCCGTCCATGCGAGGAATCCCCAGCAACCCATCGCCTCAATCCATCGTCAACGGCCAGTCCTTGTTTACCCAGGTCCACTGCAGCCTGTGCCACACTCCTGCCTTGCAGACGGGGACTTCTTCGTTCGCTGCCGGGCTGAACAATCAAAGCGCAGCACTCTATTCCGATCTGCTGGTACACCATATGGGATCCGGACTAGCTGACAACGTCGCTCAGGGCGCCGCCGGCCCGGATGAATTCCGCACTGCTCCCTTGTGGGGTTTGGGACAGCGCCTATTCTTTCTTCATGATGGCCGGGCCGCTTCCTCCAACGGTGGTCTGCTCAAGGCAATCGAGGATCATGCCGGTTCCGGTTCGGAGGCTAACCAGGTGGTCCATCTTTTCCAACAACTGAACAGCCAACAACAACAGAATCTACTGAACTTCCTGCGTTCGCTGTAGCCTCGACTGGCGAGCACATGGCGAGTCCGGTGCCGGCACGAATCTCTTTCCTTGCCAACCCTGGAAGAAGATACTCTTATCCCGGTTTAAGTTTCGCCCGGGAGGACGGGGATGGTGTGGAGAACAGAGAACAGGCGCAGAGAATTTCTTAAGCTCGCGGCATGGGGCGTGGCAGGACTGACTACTACTTCCGCGCATGGACTGTACCAGGCGCAGCGCGAACCGATCCAGCGACCGGAGACACCAGAGCGTGCCCTTAGCCTGATGGCCGAGGGAAATCAGCGTTTCGTGGCCCAAAACCTGATTTCCTTCAAAGAAGACCTGGACATTCTCAAAGCGCACTCGGAAGAGCACCAGGAACCATTCGCAGCCGTGCTTTCCTGCGCCGATTCCCGGGTGCCGGTGGAATTAGTCTTCGACCAGAGCATCGGCCATGTTTTTGTGGTTCGGGTGGCCGGCAATGTTGCCACCCCGGATACGATCGCCAGCATCGAATACGGCGCGGCGGTGCTGGGCATCAAGGCGATCCTGGTGCTTGGACACACCAATTGCGGCGCCGTCAAAGCCACCATGGCAGGCAAGGCCGTACCAGGGCAGATCAGCACCCTGTATCAGTACATTCATCCAGCGATAGCTGGGGCCAAGGGCGACCTCACCACCGCCAGCCGGCAAAATGCCTCGCTGCAAGCCTCTGTGCTCGCTGATACGTCACCGGTTTTGGCGGATCTGGTAAAGCAGAAGAAACTGGCGATTCGCGCAGGGCTCTACGACGTAGGCAGCGGAAAAGTCACCATGATCTAAGCTGTGGTTTCGAGTTCCCAGACGGGCTTTTGCCAGGGGAATGCAAGCTGTGATTGGATCTGGCCAGGGCCCGGAGGAACTGCTGGACAATTAGTCACTGATGTAGATCGACACGTCTCTGCTCTCTGAAGAGATGTGGATGTCACTTCCTGGTACGTCTTTTTTTCAATCCGGCACAAAAGTTGTAGTGTTCCCGGCCCAGGTTAGTAACTGGGATTAGAGGATACTTTTGCCCGATACGCCGCCGATAAGGTGGGCAGCTGTCTAAGTTGGCTCGAGCAATGTAGCGAAGCTTCCTAACTTGCTGCAGTGGTGATAATTGACTGCGCTTGGTGGGATACCGAAGCTATGCCTATCTGCGCCTGAAGATTGAGGCCCGGAACGGAACGAACTCAGTACGAAAGGAACGCAGATAGGTAATGTTGGCTGAAATTAGGACCGATATCTCTAAAAATTGCGACAAATTGGGTATCCGTTCGTGGCTTGTGTCTGGTATACGATTCGCTTTGTCATGTAGCAATGGACTTCCGAGAGACGAAGTTCGGGTTATATGCGAGCGATATGCTTTGGATCTGTCTGCCCCCCCGTCCGGCATTTCCCCGTTCCCTAAGTGTCTTTGTGTTTTTGTAAGTGCGATCTGAGGATTCTTGTATGTGCCGAAACTCCAGGCTGCTCCTGTCTGCCTTGGTGGCGATTGCCACCGCTCTGCCGAATGCGGCACAGGCGGGCGCAGTATCTACGGTGACCACACTTGCCCTTTCTTCACCGTCGGTTGCTTCGCCCGCGGCAGTGACGCTCACTGCCTCGGTCACGGCAGGCGGTGCGCCGGTAGCGAATGGCTCGGTTACCTTCTGCGATGCAGCAGCTCGTTACTGCGAGGATGCGGCCATTGCGGGAAAGGCGCAGTTGATCGGGGGGAACGCGAAACTTAAATTCATTCCTGCAATCGGGGTCCATAGCTATAAGGCGGTCTTCAGCGCTACCGCAACCGCGGCAACCAGCAGTTCCACGGCACAAACGTTAACCGTGACCGGCCTCTATCCGACGACGACGGCGATTGCGGCAACCGGCAACCCCAGCGGCTATCAGTTAACGGCGACGGTCGTCGGCTTCGCGAGTCAGCCACCGTTACTCACAGGCACTGTGTCTTTTCAAGACACAACGAATGGCAACTTCGTTCTGGGAACCGCACCCCTCGGCACACCCACGTTCGCGCGGGGTTTCGCTCAGGCGCCCAACTCGCCCGTCAGCACCGGCAACCAACCTGCAGCCGGTGGCGCGGGTGACTTCAACAGCGACGGAAAACCAGACGTGGCTGTGATGGACTCTGCAGAAAATGCCGTCAACATTCTACTGGGCAATGGAGACGGCACCTTCACGCCAGGCATAACCATCTTTGGCGTTGGAACCAGTCCTTGTATCCTTCCTGACCAGCCCTCAAATTGCGCTCTCGTTGTGGGTGATTTGAACCATGACGGAAATGCTGACCTGGCTGTCACCAGTGGCGGTGACAATACCGTGATCATTCTGCTGGGCCAGGGAGACGGCACCTTCACCCAGGCCAACGGTTCCCCGATTTCCGTAGGCAGTTTCCCCGAAGCCGTAAGAACCGGAGATTTCAACAGCGATGGCATTCTCGATCTGGCAGTAGCCAATGCGAAGGACAACACCGTAAGCATCCTGCTGGGCAACGGAGACGGCACTTTCACCCAGGCCAGCGGCTCACCGGTTTCTGTAGGGGCCTTTCCATTTTTTCTCGCAGTCGCAGATTTCAATGGAGATGGCTTGGCCGACGTAGCAGTCAGCAACGAAAGCGATAGCACGGTGAGCATCCTGCTAGGCCATGGAGACGGCACCTTTACCGAGGCCAGCGGCTCGCCCATTCCTTCGTTCAACTACAACCCCGGCCAGGTGGTTGCGGCAGATTTTAACGGAGACGGGATTGCCGATCTGGCGGTGGCAAACTTCACCCCCTTGTATCCCAGCACGGTAGGCAATGTGGTGGTGATGCTGGGCAAGGGAGACGGCACGTTTACCCCTGCCTCCGGGTCGCCGATTACGGTAGGAATGTTTCCCCTCGCCATGGTCGCCGGAGATTTCAACCAGGATGGCAAGACCGACCTTGCAGTCGACAACTACGGCGACATTACACAACCCCAGACCCAGACCCTGACCCTGCTGTTGGGCAATAGAGACGGCACCTTCACGGCAGCCGGAACGCCGACTCCGCTCGGAGACTCACCCAATGATCTGGTGGCGGCAGACTTCAATGGAGACGGCACGACGGATCTGGCGATTCCCGAATACGCCGACAACAGCACCACCATCCTGTTGAACGAGTTCACGCAAACGGCAACGGCCAGCATCTCGAATGTGACCATCGCCGGCACCGGTACCCATTATGTGGACGCTGTTTACGAAGGCAACACTTACTTCGCCACCAGCACGTCTTTGACGGTTCCGTTAGAGGGTTCAACTGTACCTACCACGTTGACGCTGACGGCCACCACGGAGCAAATGATTACCATGCCGGTTACGTTTACGGCGCAGCTGGCCGCAATCTCGGTCGAGCCCCCCTCAGCGATCCCAACCGGAACGGTCACTTTCTATGATCAGAGCGTCAATGTGACGCTTGGGACCGCGCCCATGGGCGCAAACGGACAGGCGGTTTTTACCACCACCAGCATAGGGCCCGGCGTGCATAAGATTACCGCAAGCTACAGCGGAGATCCCAGCTACCTGGCCAGCAACTCGAATGCCGTCTCGGTCCAAATCGACGAGTTGCGCCTACTGCGTGTCGGCAACAACAACACGACCATTCTGCCTGGCACCACGGTGGTGTATACGCTACAGGTGGAGCCCCAGGTTGCAACTACGTTCCTATATAACGTGAGCTTTACGGCCAGTGGTTTGCCTGCCGGAGCGGCCGCTACCTTCTCTCCCGCGACCCTGCCGGCCGGCGGCAAAGTAACCAACATCACGATGACGGTCACGACCGCAAATACTGCCTTGAGCGAGCCACCGCAGTCCCCCTTCGGGCGCCTGCCGCTCGCCCTGGGACTTCTGCTTCCTCTGTTTGGAGGAGCCAGAATGCGACGGCGGTTGCGGCAAATTCCCCCATTCCTGGCGGTGGCGCTCCTGGCAGCGCTCAGCCTGGCTGCAGTTACGGGATTGAGCGGGTGTTCGGGCGCGGGCCTTTTCGCAGCGCGAAAAGTTCCCTACTCCATCACGGTTACCGGCACCGAAGGAACAGTTCAACGCTCGGCCACGGTGCCCCTTGCGATCCAGTAGGCCGGGGAGGCTCCGCGGCGTGGGAGAAGGTATGCATAGATCTTTAGCCTTACTGTTTGTGGCGACGATGATGGGATTGAACGCGCCCCGTCTGCATGGCCAGGTGGCGCCGGGAGGAAGAGACTTCTCCTTGCCACGCGCAGAGGTCTCGTTCGCCTACAGTCCGACCGAAGCCAACGCACCACCGGGCCAATGTGGTTGCTTCTTCATGAACGGCGTCAGCGCGGAAGGAAACTTTCGCACCTATCGCGGATATACCACGGTGGTCGATGTAACCGCGGCTCACACCGGCCAAATCCATAACACCGGTCAACCTTTTTCGCTGCTCATGGTGACTGCGGGAACGCGCCTCAACTTCAGGTTCGGACACCAACGGGAAGACGGATGGGATACCTACCACCGCGTTAAACCTTTTGTTCAAGGACTGGCGGGCTTTGCGCACGGTTTTGATTCGGCTTTTCCTCAAAAATCAGGGTTCATCGAACCGACGGCAAACTCCTTTGCGTTGCTGGTTGGCATCGGGCTGGATGTAAAGTACAGAAGACATCTCTCCTTCCGCGCGATCCAAGCCGATTACGGATACACCCGCCTGCCCAACCTTGCCGGCAATGACCAAAACCTGCTGCGAATTTCTTCGGGCATCACGATCCACTTGCGGTAGGGCTGCCAACGTTGACGATCAGCGCCTTCCAGTCGGGCCCCTCGACACAGCTCGCCGGCTTTCAGGGTACTCGTCAGAAACCGGGCCGATTGCTAGAAGTTGAAGACTGCCTGGAGAAAGACGCTGCGGTTGCCGCCTGTGGAAGCCCCGAAGAATCCACCGCTGGCCAGCGACTGTGATTCACCGAAGAACGGCGACGAGAGGGTGCCGTTCGGCGGTCCCAGGTTCTCATGATTCAACAGGTTCGTCGCGTAGGCAGTGAGCGTGAGATTGTACCTACGCGAAGTGGTCTGATCCAAACGTCCAGGTCCGCCACGGCTTCCGCTCAGGCCGCCGGGACCGAGTCCGCCACCACCGCGTCCACCACCGCCACCGCCGCCCCTGGCTGCGCGGCCGCCCTCGGCTTTGGGCCCAATCCCAATTACTTTACTCACGCGCATGTTCAAACTGGCATTGGAGGGACCAGTACCGATTCCGTACGGAATAATTTTTTCGTTGGTCCCGAAGGGGTTTGTATCGAGACAACCATATCGTGTGGTCACGACATTTGGTTGGCTGCAACTGGCGGCGAAGGTAGGCCGTGCGTTGAACTGGTTATTCCTGGTCAGATCGCTGCCGATGGTTACGTTATATGGCGCGCCGGAATTATAGGCAAAAAAAGGTGTCAGAGAGATGGCATACGGCGCAGAGAAGTTACCCAGGATCACGAAGCGGTCGTGGACATCGAAGCTTGATCGCCCGTAGTCGAGCCTGGGATTCTGGGCCACGGAAGGCGTGTATGTGACTCCATTCGTATCTGCTTTGGCGGCATTGTAGGTGTAGAAAGTGAAGAAACTGAACCG
>DASRRN010000406.1:0-11895 GCA_035695685.1 Acidobacteriaceae bacterium
ACATCGGAGTAACCGGGACGGCATTGGAGCCGAGGTCAAGCTCGTCACCTCCCACGGATCGCAATGGGTCACCGTTTCCCCCGCCGGCAGCTATCTCTCGTCGAGCGATAAGCGCGTTCACTTTGGGCTCGGTACAGACACCGAAGCGACGCTGTACATTCATTGGCCAAGCGGAATCGATCAGGTACTTAAGAACGTGAAGGCAGATCAATTCCTGAAGATTGATGAGCCAGTTTCGGGTGGTGCCCCCAAGTAATCACATTGCCGGGCCCGAATTCCACCATTGGGGCACAAGCCAACCTTCCGTTTCAACCTCGACCTCCGGTGGCAGATAAGCATTCAAGGCGATCACGAGATCTTTTCCTGACCATGCAGCATTTGTACGGATTTTGAAAACCAGCCATGGGCACCACTCGTTGTTTTCCGTCTGGCGGAAATTTGGCACCGTCTCGAATCGCAGAATGGGTTGCTCGCCGATCGTGGCTTTAGCCTGCACCAGATCTGCCGGCTGCTTGTACCTCCATAACTTGCCGCCCTTTCGGAAACGGAGCAAGATGGCGAGCACCTGCGCCCCACCTGCATCGTGAGGAAGTGTGGTTTGTTGCGCCCACATGCGCTTCCGGTACCCCATGCGCTCAAACTCATCGAGCGTCGGCCGTTCGCTGGATGACCGGAAATTTGGGACAGGTGGGCCATAATCGATCTCTATACCTGATTGTCCGGGCATCTTAGGAATCGTTTGTTGCGAGCCCAGGGTTTTCATAACCAGCCGGTGGCTTTGGATATCGGGCTTCTGCGTTGACAAGGGGCGCGGCGCGAGCGGCGTCGGCCCCGTTGCAATACGATCCGGAATAATCTCCCACATCGCTACCTCAAAAGGACGCAACCATGTTTCGACGCTTTGTCCAGGTTGGAAAACCGATGTTCCATCAAGCTTCAAAAGCGCCTGCTCAGGAAAATGTGAGATGACTCGCATTCGCGTGCCCAGGGAGGCCTTCAGATTGATCGTCTCGTCCAGATTGAACTTTACCTTGCGAGACTGGAAATCCACATTGTTCATGAATACAAAGCCGCGGGCGCCCTGAAAATAAGCGTAGCCGTAAATTTCATTGTCCCAGGGATTGCCCAGGATCGTCTTCCGCTTATAAAAGGTCTTCTCGTTCGCCTTGGCCAACTTCTGGATCCGCGCCAGAAAGGCTATATCCTGATCATTGAACAGTCTTAACTCGCCCCATAGTTGTGGAAAGAGAAGATTTCCCCGGCCCAGATCCATCACGATGGCTTCGCGCCATCGCTCTTTCCTCATGGCGTTGCCCCACCATGTATCTGTGATCCAGACTCCCAGGCTGTCTTTATTAATTGGCGGGATCAAATCGTTGAACTGTGCACCCTGATCCAGGGCCAGCGTCACCGCATCACGAAAAAAGAGGGCAGGGAAGTCGCCCGTACTTGCCGCTTCCATACGGAGCCGGGTTTCAAAGATGGAGTCTCCGTGCAATGCAAAAAACGGCGATCGAATTCCCCAATACCACATGATGTAGAGGTCGGGACTTACCTCACGTGTGCGGCGTGCAATTTCGATCACAGCATCAAAATTTGCTTCGGTTGAGTATTTACCCGGAAGATGAGCGTGATCGACACGGTTGCAGAAATAACTGGATGCATCCAGCTTGAAGAACTTGAGGTTGTTCTTCTGGATATGGAAGAGCAATGCGTCGCGCAACATGCTGAAATACGGTTCCGAAGCCAAACAGAGTTGTCTGGACCCGTCATAGATATCAAAATTGTCGCGGAAGAGCGGATCAGGCCATTTACCACCCGCGACCACGGTTTGGCTTGCTACCGTCCTGGGATTGAGCCCTGAGGTCCAATCGGCCCATGTTCCGGTGAACCACAGCCCCCACTTCATGCCCAGCTCGTTCACCCGCTTGATGATCTTTTGCGGGCCGTCCGGAAAACAGTGAGGCCAAAACCGTGTGATATCGCCGGAAGAGTCCTGCCATCCCACGTCTGGGACGTAATAGTCGAACGTTACTCCCTGTTTCTGCCATTTCTGTAATAGATCGGTAGTCTCCAGCATCTCCTCGTCGTTCAAGGCCCAACACGGATCATCCGGGAAACCATTGATCCCCAGGGGGTCGTAAACACTGATCATTTTCTTTCTCGGACTATGGGCCTGAATGTAATCGATGAACTGTTGCTGCCCACCTGCTTGAGGGCCCACACCCACGATCGAGACTTTACTGTTCAATGAGCTTCCGGAAGCAAGCGTCTTCCCAGGGAAATGCCGCAGTCGAATGTGCCCGTCCATACTTTGGTTGAGTCCGGCAGGGTGTTCAATAGCACAGAAAGCTTCTCCGGTTACGGAGGAATCGATCGCACCTGTGGCCGCTAGAGATGCGAGCCCGGACTTGATGAAATCTCGGCGCTTCATAGGTAAGAACAGTCCTTCCTGACGGGATCAAGTCCGCCTGATGTGTAACGGCATTGCAGGCACGCGAAGGGACGTGAGCTGCGCGCGATGGATGAACCGGGCATTCGTTAAAAGTGCGATCGAAGCTATGCCAACGAAGCTGAGTGCCCTCGTTTTCAGTGGACCTCAATCAATGCAAGCGAGCGAGGCAGCATGTCGAGGTCGAGAACGCTTGGAAGTTCGATCGTTCGTTCGCTTTGCTCGCCATCGATATACATCGACACCTTTTTGCTCCCCTGTCCCTTCAATTCCACGCGAGGCGACTCACCCAAATCGGCGAAGTTTGCCAGAACAACTCCAATGCGGCCGTCTTGCGCTTGCCAGGTCGCCGATTGCACTGAGGGCTCCATCCCCCAGCCGAAGTCGCGCTGGGTTACATTGCTGACTGTCCAGGGCGGCAGCATCCGGCCGTAGACAAGATAGTCGCGAGCAAGTCCGGTTCGCAGCTTGTTGACTCTCTTCGCCCAGTCGAAAATCGCGGCCTGGTCGGGAATGGCGCGGGTCCAGGGCTGGTCCCAGTCGTAGGTAATGAGTCCCTTGTCGCGGAGAGTGAAGTTCATCATATATCCGGTGACAAACGCTCTGGCGACAGATAGGCGCAGGGTTTCATCACTGATGCGGTTGGTGTAGAGCCCCTCATGGCCATTGGCGTACTCGTGGTAAAGGAACGAGTAGAGAGGACAGTTTCTGACGCGTGCATCCCAAATTTGAAAATCCTGCAAAAAGGTTTCCGGGGGAGATCCTTCACACGACATCGCCACATCATGGTTCGCGGTCCGGGCCGCGTCCATATCGGCTCGGAGAAGATCTTTGAAGGCTGGGATCATCCACGGTCCTGGAACCGGCGGATGACCATGGTTGGTCGCATAACAGGCTTTCGGTCCAGGCCCTTGATCGAATTGCTGCACCATGGCCGGCCCAAACTCCGCCATCTGGCGGGTCATATCGATGACCATCTCGCGGGCTCTCGGGGTGGTGGCGCAGGTTGTATAACTCCCCCGCCATGAGGAGAGGGCACCTTCCTCCAGGGGTTTTCCATCCCAATTGATGGCGGATGCCGCTTCTCCGCCGTGAGCACGGAAATAGGGCATTCCGTCGTACTTCGTATTTCTCTGCCACGTAACCCAATTGAGTCCGTCACCGTAGATGCCGGGGTACCAGCCTTTCTCTTTCGCCTTTGCCATGAACTCTCGCATGGAAGCCTCTCCTCCGACAGGAGGGAAGGCATCGGGCTGGACCCATGGGCCGGCATGCTCCCAGTTAAAAACCAAGGGCATGAGCGGAGCGTCAAGCTCTGTTGCGACCTTTTCAAGATAGGGCAGCGCGTTCGCCGCGGGCGTGTAGTCGGGATTCACCGCGGCCGGCGGATCCCAGTCGCATTGGCCGCGCATGGGAAACATGATTCCAATCGGAGATTCCGTTATCCATTTCGGAACATCCTTCCTGTCTCCCAGTTTGGTCGCGCAGAAAGACTGCTTCGAAGCCCAGTCACGGTAGATTTCCGCAGCAGCATACCAGTCACCGTGGAAGGTACCGAGTACTACGTTATAAGGCAACTTGAATTCACCTGGGCCCCGAGTTCCAGGATAGTGTCCCAGGCCCATGGTGACTCCATCGTCTTCGAGCAGAGGATCGATGAACTTGGGCAATCCGGTAGCGTCGTCACAGGCGATATAAAGACCGCCAAGATCGTTGTAATAGGCCATCAGCTGGGTCGCGGCCCATTGCCCCGGATAGTTGTTAAAACGCCAGATCTCGGGGGTATTGCGCTTGCCCTGAAACCATCCGCCCGCCTTCATCGAGGGGTCAACCGGTCCAGCCAGCCCACCGTCTCCGATCGACCACAGGATATTGCTAAGATGATCGTCCTTGAGATTGTCGAAGGGCACTTCGATGACGGGAAACTGTATGTGGCCAATCCAGGAATCGGCGCCGTTTTTCAACTGCAGATTCCAGTAAGTGAGCGCTTCGCCTGCAGGGCACCGCACCGTAACTCGCGCGTCGATTGGCAACTCTCCCACTCCGGCAAACTCGATCGTTACCGTTTGCTCTCTTTCACCTTCGGTCCGGTGCACGCTGATGTGCTTGGCCTGGGAGGAAGTTACGGTTTTGAATTCGCGATGGTCGCTCATCAACTCGAGTTTGAAAAGCGGCAAGCCTGCATGGTTTGGAATTAGCAGATCCCGGTCAACACCGTAGGTTGACCGAAATGATGTGATAGAACCGTTTTCCGAATCAACCAGCAACCGATATCCGGGATTGTTAACGGCCACAGGTGGAGGTGTCGAGGCTTCGCCGGATGCACGAACGTGGGTGTATTGCGCGGCACAGGTTTCTGTCGATCCTGTTGCCAGAATCGCCGCTCCAGTCAGGGGCAGACAGGAAGTTGCGGTTGTCGATGCAATGGCGGAAAGGAACGTTCTACGTGAGAGTTTCTTCGAGTCCCTCATCTTCAATCCTCTTCTTTTGTCTATTTATCCGTGTCGCCAATCGACGGGCGGCTGAGACCTGGATGGATCGCAAGGCCTGATGTTTAGACCATCTTCATGGCACGGACTTTAAGTGCAATTTATACCAATTGTCAAGATTAAAATGCCCGATGATCTGATGTGTCGATCATTAAATTTAACGATTCTTGAGGGGGTCTGTGGTAGTCGAATTATCGGGGTAATGGCATATAAATGTTTTGCGATCGAGAGTTCAGGTTAGGCGACGAAGCTCGAAGCCATGCAGAATCCCAACTCCAGCTCCTCCGTCAGCAGTCATGCTCCATCCTTAGCCGGAACTTCCGGCACAGCCCAATCCCATCGTGGGCAGCGGCGAGCACGTCTACGCATCTCGGAGATGATTCAGCGAGCGATTGGCGCAAGACAAGGACCGGCAATATCTTTGTGGTCCAAGGGGTTGAGATTGGACGGGTGACCAAGCTGCGCAAGGTATGAGATTAGTTCTCGGCTCCGCGCTTCTTCTTGGGAACGAATCCCGCCATGTCGAGAAGGTGATTCTTCATTTCTTTGCGGGCCGCAGTCCCATCCCGGTTCTCGATAGCTTGCAAAACACGCTTGTGTTGCGCACAAGCTTTCTCAGGAACGCCCTTGATGGCAACAGCACTCAGAATCCACTGCTGCAGGAGATTGCGAATAAGTTGCAGGGCATTCATCAGAATTCTGCTCGACGCGGCCTGACCGATGGCTAGATGGAAATCGACGTCTGCCTGAACAAATTCCTGCGGATTCTTCTTCGCTCTTTCCATATTCCGCAGATGCTCGCTAATTTGCCGCAGATTTTCCGAGGTTGCTCGTTCCGCGGCCAAGCCGGCAAGTTCCACCTCGATGAGCGTGCGTGCTTCAATGAGCTCGCGGGCATCTGCTTCAGAGCTGCCGGCGATGGCCCACAATAGTGGACGGGAAAAAAACTCTGCCCGCTTGCAAACATAGGTGCCGTCACCCAGCCGGGTCTCGATCATGCCCATGATTTCTAGTGCTTTGAGGGCTTCGCGCAGCGAGGCGCGGCCAACACCCAGCGTTTGGCAGAGTTCTCGCTCGGCAGGGATCTTTTCGCCCTCGCTCCAAACTCCGCGGATAAGATGGCTCACCATCTTACGGCAGATGTCGGCGGTAAGGGTTGTCCTTACAACGGGCGTGAGACTCTCTGTTTGCATGTTTTGTTTCATTCTAGCGTGAAACCTCCACAGGCCTGGTTGATACTCATGTTCGTTGCCGTTTGCCCGGCGAACCAAGAGTCGCACTCACGATTTGTTGCTGATTGCGCCACTCGATTGAATCACCTGCGCGCGAAACTTTCGTACGCCGTCCAGGAAAACACCGATATCACTGCCCAAACTGAGGGCACGAAAGCCTCTCTCGACCCAGTGGACGGCCGAATCGGCCGAAGGGGGAAGGAATCCGGGGGCCACCCCGTGGCGCCGGCACACCGTGACTAGTTCGTCCATCGCAGAAAGAAACCGCGGATGATCAAACTGTGCCGGGATGCCCATGGATACCGTGAGATCGTAATGCCCCATCCAGGCGACGTCCACGCCTGGCACGGAGATTATCTCGTCCAGATGCTGGAACGCCTTTTCGGTCTCCAGCAAGAGGATGACGCAAATCTCCTCATTCATTTTTTCAAAAAAATCGGGACTTCCAGCCCGATAGAGATCATGGGCTATGCCGAGGGCCACACCCCGTCTTCCGAGAGGTGCATACTTTAACCGACTGACGATGTCTTCGGCTTGGTGCCTCGTCTCCACCCGAGGCACCATCACACCCCTGGCGCCAACGTCCAGAGCGCGCGACAGAGGGGCATAGGCCACATCGGGAACGCGTGCGATCGGAACAATCCCGCTGCCGCGGCATGACGCTACCATCTCTGCGAGCAAGGAAATATCGCAACGTCCGTGCTCCATGTCGAAGATTACGAAATCGAGTCCGCATGCAGCGAGCATGGGTCCGATGCCGGGGGTAAAGAGTTCGAGCACCATCTGGCCCAAAAGAAGCTCTCCCTGGCGGAGTCGCTGGCGAAACGCGGTCATCAAGCGCCTCCATTTACCGCAAATGCAGCTTTGTACTTCGCCAGCTTCTGTAGAAACGCCGGAGTATTTAGCACCTTTGGGTTTACCACATGTTCAGGCACCTCTCCCCGATAGATGGCCAGGGCTCCCTGGCAATCGATGCGCCCCATATCCCGGAACAACTCCTCGGTCCAGGCAATGGAATGCGAGCTCAGTATGACATTCTCCATCGTTGCCAGGGGCGAGCTTGGGCTGAGCGGCTCATGCTCGAAAACGTCGAGCGCGGCACCGCCGATTTTACTTCCTTGCAACGCTTCAATCAGCGCCCCTTCATCCACGATCGGTCCGCGGGCTGTATTGATGAGCACGGCATCGGATTTCATAAGGGCGAACTGTGGCTTACCGATCAAGCCACGTGTCTCCTGCGTGAGTGGGCAGTTGACCAGGACGTAGTCGGATGCTCGCAAAAGTTCTTCGAGGGACACCAACTCTACTCCCAGTTGCGTGGCCCGCTCGGCGGAGGTATAGGGATCAAAAGCCAGGAACCGGCCAACGTCAAAAGATCGCAGTAGACGGATCGCCTCCGTCGCGATGTTGCCCATGCCGATCGTGCCCACGACCCGCTGGCGCGGTTCCCGCCCGAGTCGACGGGTACTTTCTGCCCACAGTCCCCGGCGCACTTGCCGGTCCTTGACCATCAGGTTGTGAGAAAGCGCCAATACGAAAAGAACAATGGATTCCGCTACTGGGCGCACGACGCCGGCGGGCGTGATGAACACAGCGATTCCATGCTCGGTGCAAGCATCCAGATTGACGTTGTCGTAACCCACGCCGCAACGGCCGATAGCACAAAGCCGGGAAACTCCGTGCAGAGATTCTGCTGTGACCTTTGGCTTCAAAGAGATCACGACGTCGTAGTCTGCCAGTTGACCGGGAGGATATTCGGGTTGATATCCGCGCAGAAACTCGTGGGAAATCCGCGGCACTTTTTCGAGAAGCGATAGCCCGATGTCAGGAAAAACAGGCTTACCTTGTTCATCGCAGAAGTCTGCGGAGAAGGCAATTCGGAATGGATTGGTTGCTGAATTAGACATTGCTGAGTGTCGTGGATTCACGCGGTGCGTTCAACAGCGATCGGATCAGGCTTTGGTGTTCTTATCCCCCAACTCAGTTCCAAAGTGCTGTTCCTCCAACATCGGAACGCCCTCTGCAGTGAAATAGTCAGACCATCCGATAATGGTTGAGCTGCGTGCCGGTGTCAAGCAACGAAACACTCGTCTTTGACCTCAGCAACTGCGGTCACTGGTGCAGAAAAACGGCCCGTTCATGAAGTGTCTTCCCGGCAAGAAAACTCCTTGACAGAGGACTGAACCACATTTAAATTGCTGTAGATTAGTATGATGGTCTGATAGCTATTGGGTGGCCGCATGGGGGAACCTCCGCGTATCGTCAGGGAAAAGATTATTTCCGCGCGTGAGCGGGATGCGGGCGCAGATAAGACAGGCGGCGGTGTAGACCTGCAGATCTTCGTCTCCAAGGCATGTGGCGCAACGAGCTTCAGCACAGGGATAGCGAGGTTCAAACCAGGTGCGCTTCTGCCGTATCATATCCACCAATTCAGTGAAGCCGTTACCGTGATCGACGGCACTGCTCGCGTGCTCATAGAGGGCAGGGCCTATCAGTTGGGCGCGCGAGACTGCGTGCATGTCCCGGCAGGCATTGCGCACCAGGTGCAGAGCGACGATCCGGCAAAAGCTTTGCTCGCCCACTGGGCCTTCGCCACCGCGAGCCCGGTCCGAGAGTTAACCGATCGGTTTTTTGCCATCGATGATCGCGGGTCGGGCAACCCATCTGAAAAAGATCCCGAGACCATTGTCAGATGTAAGAACGATGCCATCTATGAGCTTGCAAAGGATGCGTTCTTTTGTGACCTTTTTGCGCACCGCTTCGGCGCGGTGGGTATCTGCGGCGGCTATGGGCGTTTTCTTCCAGGCGCTTCCTTACCATGCCATACGCATGACTTCGACGAATCGATCACGATTGTGAATGGCGAAGCTGACTGTCTGGTCGAGGGAAAAAAATACGAGCTGAGCGGATGTGATACCGCTTTTATTCCAAAGGGACTGCCTCATCGCTTCCTGAACAACTCCAAGGAGGAGATGGCGATGGTGTGGGTCTACGCCGGCAATGAACCAGACCGCAAGATCGTCGATGCCGGTTATTGTTCTGGATCCCTCGTATGGCCGCACCCCTCGGAGTGAGTCGTTCGTTCTCCATCAGCTTGAGAGCGGTACGTTGTATTCCGCCGCGGCCAGGAGCCCTCCATCGACAACGTGGGTGATACCGGTTACCCCCGCCGAATCCTCCGAGACCAGGTATAGAGCGGCTCGAGCCAGATCGTCCGGTGTGAGGATACTACCCAGCGGAACACGGGAAATGCGCTCTCGAATACTTGCTTCACCTTCGGGCCCAGTGCCAAGGTGTTGCCGAAGCATGGGCGTATCGGTGATTCCCGGGCACAGGCAGTTGACCCGGATGTGATCGCGGCCATAGTCCAGTGCGAGCGTTTTCGTCAGTAGGGCGATGGCGCCTTTGGAAGCGATATAAGCGGGCGTCTTGAGCTGGCCCACCATGCTCCCTATAGAACCGGTGTTGAGGATGACGCCCCCGCCGCCCCGGCGCAAATGTGGCACCACATGCTTGATCGCCAGGAAGGCCGCCTTCAGGTTGATGGACATCACCCGATCCCATTCTGCTTCGGTGGTTTCTTCCAGCGGCTTTACCAGCACGATTCCTGCATTGTTGAATAGAATGTCGATCCGGCCCCATCGAGCGACGGTGTCCCTGACCATCCTCGCGACCTCTTCTTCCCTGGAAACGTCGGTACGGTCAAAAAATCCTGTGCCTCCCTCAGCGCGAATGGCCTCCACGGTTTCTTCACCACGGCGCTGGTCGACGTCTACGGCTACTACTTTCGCACCTTCACGCGCAAACACGATCGCGCTTGCCTGGCCAATGCCGCTGGCAGCGCCGGTGATGATGGCTACTTTCCCGCTGAGTTTCACGCAGCAGCTTTCGCAGCGGCTTCCAGCAAGCCTCGCAGTAGGATGGTCTCGCTCACATTGTCCACTTCGTTGCAATGCTCCCAGTCAATCCAAACGTATTCGATTGCGTACCAGCCAGCATACTTGCGCGCCGCCAGGCGTTTCACCAAATCATCGAAATCGATTACGTTTGTCTTGAGCGAGGCTTGCAAGCGTCCGGGGCTGGCGCAACGAGCGTGAACGTGTGAGGTGTGGTCGATCAACGGGTTTGCCGCCGCCTGCGGGTAGCCTTGTGCGATAAAGTGCCCCAGGTCAAGAGTCAGCGTCAAGCCCGGAACCGATCGGACCAGGCATTCCGCGCGCATGGGATCGGCGATGATGGATCCAGTGTGTGCTTCCACTGCGAACACCAACCCCGCTGTGCCCGCGGTCTCCAGGCGCCAACCCAACTCTTCGATGCAGCGTGCAAACGAGCTGTCGAAATCTTCAGAATCAAAGCTAATTCCAGGCAGCGACGTCATATGTACCGCTCCGCAAGCGCCGGTGAAATCTACCAGCTTGCGAAAGTATTCGCGGGACGCATGGCGGACACCCGCATCCGGGTGATTTGGGCATAACTCTGAAAAATCTTTGCCGGGTATGCCGAAAACGTCCGCGACTGCCAGGCCATGGGCATCAACGGCCGCTCGTGTTTTTGCGCCCATCACCGATGGATTGGCGAGCGCCTCTTCCGGTTTCAGTTGCGATCGGTCCTGGAAGAGGGAGAGATCAATGCCATCCATTTCCAGGTCGCTGGCCAGGCGAAGCGCCTTTTCCCAACTGAGAAGCGGGAAACTGTAGTCGGCCGTGGCGAATCGCATCATCCTTTGGATGGCCTCTCTATTCCGCCTTGCGGCTTGCTGACTGGAACGGCAAGGGAAGCTCAGGCTGTTTGTTTGCGTGAAAGCTCCTGCAGCTCATAAAGGGAGGCGACATGTTGCTTCCGGCGCGGGATAGGGAATTGATCGAAGGAGAAGCGCGCAGAGTCGGCCGGCTTGCCCCGCACCAGCCGGGTTGCTTTTTCCAGCTCTCCGGTTACGTCCCCGGAATAGACCGGGAAGGCGTCGGCGGCGCGATAGCTGAGGATCAGTGTCCTGCGCGGCCGATTGGATCGATTGGTGACGGAGGCATGGGGCGTCATGCAATGCATAAAAATGGCGGTACCAGCCTTTCCTTCAACCGGAACTGCCTGCGACTCATCCACCGCCTCCACTACCTTCCCCACGAAGTACCCGTCCATGACGTGGTCAAGAAGTCTGTCGTTATGGCGGCCCGGAATCATCTGCAGACACCCATTTTCGACGTCGGCATCATCCAGATAGATCAAAACGGCTAGAGAAGAGGAATTGGTCAGCGGGTAGTACGAGAGATCCTGGTGCCACTCGACCACCGAACCGATCGACGGCGGCTTCATGTTGATCTTGCTGTAATGAAACAAAATGTCGGGTCCCAACAAACTCTCTACTGCATCCAGGAGCTTGGGCGTTTCTGATAGATCGCGGAAAGGTGAATAGTGGCTGCAGGGCTCGTAGATTCGACGCACCAGGCGCCCGTCGGGCTTCTGCTGAGGCTCCATTTCGAGGCGGGTCTTATCGTGTGAGGCCAGGGTGTTGCCGTTACTGATACGGTCAATCTCAGCAAGCAAAATCTTCAACTCGCCGGCATCAAGCAGGCCAGGATAAGAAACGTAGCCGTTCTTCATGTACTCATCGCGTTGCAACGTTGTCATTTTCCACCCCTGTCCGGGTCTTCGATACTTGACCAAGGCAGCATATCATCAGACCAATTGCACGTAAATGGCTCGCTCTCCATCTGGTTTTTGTTCG
>DASRRN010000407.1:0-3146 GCA_035695685.1 Acidobacteriaceae bacterium
GCGTCTTTTTCTGCATAGGTCTCTCCTCATTTGGGAACGTTTCTTTCTTTTGGCTGTCTGATGCGCACTAGGCTCCAGGGCCGCTCTTTTACCGACTCAGTCAATTGGTTCAGATTGTCAGTTGCCATGCGGAGGTTCTCGAATGTATAGGTCGCGTTTTGCGTGTTCGCCCGAACCAGGACTTGCAGATTGTTAACCAATTCACGCGTCTGCACCAGGGTTCTTTGTAGTTCTGCGAGATCAGCTTCACTCGGGCCCCGCAATGCCGTGATGGTTTCGTTCGTGTTCGAGACGGTGGCGTTGACATTATCGACCGTCGGTCCAAGCTTCGCTACGACAGTATTGGCATTCTTGGTCAGCTTTAATACCTGTTCGCTGATCTGGTTGATCTGCGGCGATAGCTGCGCAACGGTCGTGTCGGTATTGGCCAGAATGCCCGCCAGATGTTTACGGTTCGTTGTGCCGGTAGCATCATTCAGGTTGGCCAGGAGTTGCCGTGTGTCTTGGGTGACATTATTCAGATCGGCGCCCACGGCCACGAGCGTCGTCTGCGCGGTGCTGGCAAGGGTGGCTATCCGCCGCTGCAATTCGTCCAGACTCACGGTTTCCTGTGATCGAATGACCGCCCCCGGCCGCAAGCGGGGAGCATCATTCGAACCCGTACCGATGGCCAAAACCGGATCGCCCATCAAGCTGACAGATCCAACGGCTGCCACAGACTTCTCGTTCAAGGGTGTGCCCTGCATCACATCCAACAAAATTGCAATTCGGGTCGGGTCCATCTGGTCGGGTGCGACGGAGGTCACCTTGCCCACAGTAATTCCTCCAAACAGGACCTGCGTGCCCGGTTCAATCCCTTCCGCATCCTTCAAATAGGTCCTGAACGGAACGCGCGCGCCTTTGAATCGCGCGTAGCTCACGTAGTAGACGGTCGCACTCAAAATCACCGCGCAGAGTACGACGAAGGCCCCTACTTTTGCTTCCATACTCTTCATTCTTATGCTCCTGTAACCCCGGCAAACTCCCGCAGCCGGTGCTGTACGGACTCACTCTCCGCGATGTGCTGGGGAATGCGATCGAGAAATTGCCGAATCCTCGGATCAGTACTTGCCTGGAACGATGCTTTGTCCTCCACTGCGATGAGAGAACCCTTGTAGAGCATGGCGAGGCGATCGGCGATGCGGAAGGCACTCGTCATTTCGTGGGTCACGATCACGATGGTCATTTGAAACGCGCGCTTCAGGAAAAGAATCAGCTCATCGAGTTCCGCAGCGACAATGGGATCTAGTCCCGCCGAGGGCTCGTCGAAAATGAGTATCTCCGGATCAAGCGCGGTTGCGCGTGCGACTGCCGCGCGTTTCTTCATACCTCCCGACAACTCCTGAGGCAGCAATTTTCCCGCCTCGCTCAAACCCACGGATGCCAGCTTGAGGAAGGTCATGATTTCGATCACAGGATCGGCCAGCGTGGTTAACTCGCGCAGCGGTAGCTCGATGTTTTCCTCGACTGACAGGGAACTGAAAAGCGCCCCCTCCTGGAAAGCCACACCCATCCCTCGCCTGATGGCTTTCAGCTCCCGCGCCGTACAGCGGTTGATGTCTACACCTTGCACCAGAACCGTGCCTGAGTCCGGCCGCTCGAGCCCGATGATGTGGCGAAGCATCGTGCTCTTGCCGGAGCCGCTACCTCCCAGGAGCACCATGACTTCGCCACGCTGGACATCAAGATTTACCCCATCCAGAACACGCTGGTCTCCGTAAGAAACAGTAAGACCACGCACGCTAATGACCGGGCTCTCCATAACTTATTTCGCACTCGCCATATAAAAGATGGCGGTGATAAAGAGATCGGCAAAGATCACCAGCAAGGTGGACTTGACCACAGCTGAAGTAGCCGACTTCCCCACTGCTTCTGGTCCACCTTTGACTCGGATTCCCTCCATGCACCCAACATGGACAATGATCGTGGCAAACACCAGGCTCTTGACCAATCCCGTGAATACGTCGCTGAGAACAATTGAGTTTGCCACATAGCGAAGATAGATGGGCAGAGTCATCTTCATTTTGAAGTACATGAAGACCGCGCCCGCAAGGATTCCGCACAAATTGCTTATGACGGTGAGGCAGGGTACAACGATCATCGCCGCAAGAAATTTCGGCGCCAACACCAGCTCGATAGGATCGACTGCCATGGTGCGCAATGCGTCGATTTCTTCGGTTACCACCATGGTTCCGATTTCTGCGGAGATTGCGGATCCGGAACGTCCGCTAACGACGATAGCGGTCAGGAGTGGACCGAGCTCGCGTGTGAAGGCAATCACCACAATATCGACCACCAGCTGCATGGCCCCGAATTGGCTTAGTTCCGAGGCGCTTTGGATGGCCAGGATGGATCCGCCACAGGCGGCTACAATGGCCACCATGGGTAGCGCGTCTACGCCGATGGCGGACATCTGCTTCATTGCGCTACGCCAACGCCCCCGCCTGCCAACGAGGGGCACCAGGCGTGGGAACGCGCCCAGCGCCGACCAGAATTGGTTCGTTAAGCTGCCAACATACGCAAGCTGGTTGATTATGCTGCTGCCAATGGCTTCGAGAACGCTCACGTGCTAGCCGCCTCTTGGATTTCGAAGACATGATCAAGGTCAGTGACCGTAAGAAGGTATCGCGGTTGAGTTTGGACACTTCTCAAAACCAGACGGGTGCTCTGTTTCCGCGCGTTCCGCATAGCTTCTATCAGCGTCGCTAACCCCGAGGTATCCATATAGGTGACACTGAGAAGGTCTACCGTCAACTCGCTTGGTTGAGAGCGCAACGCGTCGGCCAGTGTGCGCCGCATTTCATTGGCGTTGCTGACGGTTATTCTCCCCTGCAGTGAGACGACCCCCATGTCCGCTCCTCTCTCATGTAGTCCCGCGCTAGGGTGGAAGAAGAAAAGCAGCCCGGTGTGCATTGCTGGGTTGAGCTATGCATCCGGGCCGGGTGCGAGGGCTTGTCGCAACCTCGCCTTCCCAAAAAACAAGACAGCGCACATGGCTAAGCCGTCCGCAAATACCATGAAGCGTCTCCCAGCTTCTGGTTTTACTTCAGTGCGTCCGCCGTTTTGGTGGCGCCCTTCTTGACGCCATGGCCAACACCGTGGGCGCC
>DASRRN010000408.1:0-5825 GCA_035695685.1 Acidobacteriaceae bacterium
GGGTTGGGCCGGATCCGCCTACCAGTACGGGATCCTGGCCATGCACTGGTACTGGATCGGCGCCATCCCGGCGATGCTCTTTCTCGGCATTGTCATGATGCCGTTCTACTACATCTCAAAGACCCACTCTGTGCCGGGATATCTCAAGTTGAGATATGGTGACGGGGCGCGCGCCCTCTCCGCGATCAGCTTCGCGTTCATGACCATCCTCATGAGCGGGATCAATATGTATTCGATGGCCATTGTGATGAAGGTGGTCCTGGGCTGGGACCTGAACTTCAGCATCTGGGTTTCTTCTGTCACGGTAGCCGTTTACGTTGCGCTGGGCGGGCTGAAATCGGCGATCTATAACGAGATCCTGCAGTTCCTGCTGATCTGGGCGGGGGCCCTGTTGGTGCCAATTCTGGGCCTGGTCGAAGTAGGCGGCTGGACCAACTTGCGGCAGCAGATCGCGACCAACCTGGGCCGCTCCGACTATGTTCACTTGTGGTCGACGCTAGGCCACTTCAACACCAATCCCATGGGGGTGAACTGGTTCGGGATCGTCTTCGGTTTGGGTTTCGTGGTGAGTTTTGGTTATTGGACCACGGATTTTCTGGTGGTACAGCGTGTGCTCTCAGCCGATAGCATCCGATCGGCAAGGTTGGCTCCGGTGATCGGCGCAGCGTTCAAGATGGCAGTGCCTTTCATCGTAATTCTGCCCGGCCTGATCGCCCTTTCCGTGCTGCCGTTTAAATTGGTCGCACAGGACGTGGCGGTGAATACCGGCCAACATAGTTTCAACGAGGTCCTGCCCCTGATGCTGGTGAGATACTGTGGACCTGGCCTGCTGGGTCTGGGCGTCACGGCGCTGATCGCTGGCTTCATGTCGGGAATGGCGGGAAACGTGAGCGCATTCTCAACCGTCTGGACGTATGACATCTATGGCGCCTTCCTGAACAAGAAGGCGACTGACCGGCACTATGTAGCCATGGGCCGCTGGAGCACCCTGATCGGCGTGCTGGTCTCGGTCGGCACGGCGTACCTGGTGCAGCATGCGGCCAGCATCATGGACTATGTGCAGCAATTGTTCAGTTTCTTCATCGCGCCGCTGTTTGGAACCGTCATCCTGGGCATGCTATGGAAGCGTGCTACCAAGCAGGCTGGATTCTGGGGATTGCTGGCCGGTACCCTGACCTCGATCGGCTTGTGGTTATGGGTGAAGAATGACCCGCACGCCTTGCGCTACGTGGCCCTCTCCCCGGACGCGAAGGACATGGCAGAAAACGTATACCGGGCTTTGTGGGCATGGCTGGTCTGTGTGCTGGTAACGGTGGTGGTCAGCTATATGACCAGGCCTCGTCCGGTGGCGGAACTGGAGGGGCTGGTTTATGGCGCCTCGGCCCTGCCCAAGGAATACGACGAGCACTGGTACCAGCGACCTATTGTGTGGGCCGGCACGGTGACGGTACTGTTCATCATTCTGAATGTTATTTTCTGGTAGTTCCGAAAGAGGGCCGAACCAATGCGAGAGTCTTTTTCTATATGGTGGTTCGCAGGCATCCTGCTGCTGGCGTATGGGGTGGTGATTCTGACCACCGGTATTTGGGAAGTGAGTCACCCTCTGCCCCATCCACCCGTCCTGAACAATCTTCATGCGCCGATCTGGTGGGGCGCGCTGCTCACGGTTTTTGGTCTGGGCTATACCATCGGCTTTCGCCCCCGGCAGCCGGCTAACAAGCGAAGGAAATAAGCAATGGCGAAACAGATGACGTTCGGCGTGATTGTAGGAAACCGCGGTTTTTTCCCCGATCACCTGGCAAAGACGGGCCGCGAAGAGATACTGAGAGTACTGGCGGCGGCCGGCATCCGCACGATCTCCCTGACCCCGGAAGAATCCAAGTTCGGCGCCGTCGAAACCCCGGTGGAAGCGCGCTTGTGCGGCGATTTGTTCCGCAAACACCGGGATGAGATCGACGGCGTCATTGTTACACTTCCCAACTTCGGCGAGGAGCGGGGGATTGTCGATGCTCTCCGGCTCTCTACCTTAAAGGTGCCGGTGCTGGTGCAGGCGACTCCTGACCGGGCCGCGGACATGAAGATTTCCCATCGCCGCGATAGTTTTTGCGGGAAGATGTCGGCCTGCAACAACATGATGCAGTACGGCATTCCCTACTCGCTCACGGCGCAGCATACGGTGCAGCCGGATTCGGACGAATTCCGCAAAGACCTGGCATGGTTTTCTTCGATCTGCCGTGTGGTTCGTGGGTTTACCAATCTTCGCGTGGGTGCGATCGGCGCTCGCCCTGCGGCCTTCAACACGGTTCGTTACAGCGAGAAGCTGCTGGAGCGAAGCGGCATCTCGGTGGATACGCTGGACCTTTCCGAAGTCCTGGGGCGAATCGAACGGCTGAAGGACCACGATGATGCGGTGCAAGCCAAGCTGGCAGCCATTCAAAAGTATGTGTCGACCAACAATATCCCCATCGCCGCGTTGATCAAGATGTCCAAGCTGGGAGTAGTGATCGAGCAATGGATGCAGCAGACCTATTGCACAGTCAGCGCCATTCAGTGCTGGACATCTCTGGAAGAATACTTCGGCGTGGTTCCCTGCACGGTCATGAGCATGATGAGCGACAACTTGTTCCCCAGCGCCTGCGAAGTGGACATTTGCGGCACCATCAGCATGCATGCGCTGGCCCTGGCTTCTGAGACCCCGAGCGCGCTGCTGGATTGGAATAACAACTACGGTTCCGATCCTGACAAGTGCGTTTGCTTTCACTGCTCGAACCTGCCCAAGCACTTCTTCAATGACGTGATCATGGATTTTCAGGCGATTATCGCCGGCACGGTGGGCAAGGAAAATACGTTTGGCACCTGCGTCGGCCGGGTGAAGGCGGGAGCCATGACCTACGTACGTTTCTCCACCGACGACTTCCACGGCAAGATCCGCGGGTACATCGGGCAGGGGGAGTTCACCAACGATCCGCTGGAAACCTTTGGCGGCGCCGGGGTGGCCAGGATTCCACGACTGCAGAAGCTACTTCGATTGATTTGCGAGCAGGGCTTTGAACACCATGTCGCGGCCAATTTTTCCCAGGTCGCGAGTCCGGTGCACGAAGCGGCGATTCGCTACCTGGGCTGGAACATGTACAACCACGATCTCGAAGGTTGAGGGGAGCACGGCAAAACTCCGGCTGCCTTTAAACGACTTGATATTGAGCGTCGTGTCTCCCACATCTCGCGGAAAACGAGCGAGATATGGGGCACCCAGGGATTTCTTGCACATTGAGCCTTGATCGAAAGCGTGAGGGCAAGCCGTGGCGATCGTCGCAGGGGTGGATTTTGGAACGCTGAGTGTGCGGGTCACGCTGTTCGATAGCGGACGCGCGGATAAGCAAAAGGGTGGATTGGCTACAGCGTCGGCATCTTATCCGCTGAAACGTAAACGGGAAGACCCGGATTTCGCCACCCAATCGCATCAGGACCAGATGAACGCGCTGGTTAGCGCCATGCGCGAGGTGTTGTCGAAGTTGGGAATTTCTGGCGAGCAAGTCAAGGCCATCGCGCTCGATACCACCGGCTCGAGTGTGGTGCCGGTCGACGGCAGCATGCAGCCGCTCGACGACTATTATCTGTGGTGCGACCATCGCGCCAAGGGTGAGGCACAGGAGATTACTGAGCTTGCCCACCGCGAGCATCTGGAAGCGATTGAGTGGTGCGGTGGGGTCTATTCCCATGAGTGGGGCTTCGCCAAGCTGCTGCACTGGCTGCGGCATAACCCGGAAAAACGCGGCCAACTGGCGAGTGCGTTCGAACACTGTGACATGGTGGCGGCCACGCTTTGCGGAATTTCCGATCCCAAGCTGGTGAAGCGCAGCATCTGCGCCATGGGTCACAAGTGGATGTGGAACCCGAAGTGGGATGGCCTGCCGGCTCAGGGTTTTCTTTCCGATGTGGACCCACTGTTGGACGGCATCCGGGAAAAGCTTGCGGGGGAGTATCACACCTCCGACGCGCTAGCGGGCCACCTGGCGCCGGCATGGGCGGAGAAGATGGGCCTGCGGGCAGGCATTCCTATTCCTGTGGGAGCGTTCGATGCCCACTGGGACGCGATTGGTGCGGGGTGCAAGCAGGGCGATGTAGTCAACGTAGTGGGCACTTCGACCTGCATTATGGCGATGCAGCAGAAGACTACGCTGATCCCTGGAGTCTGCGGAGTGGTCCCGGGAAGCGTGCATCCCGGCTACACGGGGATCGAAGCGGGGCTCTCGGCCACCGGAGACATCTTCGAAGCGATTGCCCGACGCGCCAATGTCAAGGTCGCGGAGTTGAGCCGCGGGTTGGAAAATTATCGGCCGGGACAGACCGGCCTGCTACGGCTGAGTTGGGATAATGGCGATCGCACGATTTTGGTGAATCCGGAGCTAGGTGGCATCACGCTGGGGTGGAACCTGATGCATACGGCACAGGACGAGTTGTTCGCCGCGATTGAAGGGACGGCGTTTCATACGCGGATCATTCTTGAACGCCTGGCGGAGTATGGGGTTCCGGTCGAACGGGTGATTAATGCTGGGGGGGTTCCGCAGAATAATGCGGTGTTGAATCAGGTTTACGCCAATGTGCTGGGTAAGCCGGTGCTGGTTCCGGATGGGATTCCCACTAGCCTTGGGTCGGGTATTTTTGCGCTGCTGGCGGCCGGGGCTTTTTCGTCGGTAGAAGAAGCGCAGGCGCAGATGTGTCTGCCACACAAAACGTATCAGCCGGAGGTTAAGGCTGTGCGGGTGTATGAGGAGCTCTATCAGTTGTACCGGAAGGTGTATCTCGCTTTTGGCCAGCCGCATGGGAAAGCTGTGGAGTTGGGGGATGTTTTGCCTAAGTTGATTGAGATACGCTCGGATGTACTTGGCGGTTGATGCCGCTTCAACGAACGGCAATCAGTGAAACTGCTGATCCCCTCCGCTTCCCCGGATTTCCTGTCGAGACTTGCGGCTTCGGTTAATTGCATGTGGTTCTCTTTAGGGAGAACCACATATGTGGCGCCGGTGAGAACGGTGAGGCAGGAAATCCGGGTACGCTCCTAATGAACAAACGAAGAGTGTGGTGCCGCACCCCCCGGCGCTCGACCGCCTGCCCATGGACCCAGCCCTTCCGGGCTGGGCTGATTTTTGGTGCCGGCCCTCTGGGCCTGGATTGCAAACACCGCTTTCCCATGTTCATTCCTCCCTTAACTTGCACCAGGCAAGTCAGCTGCTCCCACGGCACGCCGGGGCAAAGCAGGATGACAAAGGCGAGGATCGGGTTTCCATTTGGGATTGGTTGCAGGGATCCCAGGTCTCAAACGCGAGACCTGGGGCACCCTTCGATTGTTACCGATACGGATGTGGGCACGTACAACAAGGCTAGGGACCGTAGTTGGCGGCGACCGTCTCAGGTACGCGTAACCAGCCATAGAGGGGAAAGCTCTCGACCAGTTCGAGTACTTGTCCGCGTATAAGACGCAGGGCTTGAGGATCGTTGCGCTGCTCTAACGCCTGGGTGATCCACTTAGCGATGGTGCGCATTTCCGGCTCGCCCATGCCGCGCGTGGTGAGGGCCGGACTGCCGATGCGGATGCCGCTGGGCTTGAGAGGCGGATTAGTGTCGTACGGAATGGCGTTCTTGTTCACGGTGATGCCGGCTTCATGCAGGGCGTTTTCGGCTTCGCTGCCCAGGATGCCGCGGGAGAAAACGTCCACCAGCATCAGGTGGGTGTCGGTTCCGCCGGAAATCACGCGGTAGCCTTCGCCCATGAGGGTTTCGGCCAGGGCCTTCGCGTTTAACACCACTTGCTGCGCGTATTGCTT
>DASRRN010000409.1:0-10579 GCA_035695685.1 Acidobacteriaceae bacterium
AGGTATTTCCCCAAGGCGCTCGGAGCCACCATCCACCATGCATTTGCGAATGCGGAGGCGACGACCAGCAGAACGAGAACGGCGATATCCACGCGTGATGAGAATCTGCCTATCGAAGAGCGCACCGGGTCGCGTAGCACATCGCGCACCGGGGGGATGGCAAAGAGCCCGATGTTGTCATGGGGGCAGGCCTTCACACAGTCCATACAAAGCGTGCAGTCCATGTTTCCGGCCTTTTGCGGCATGTAGAGCTGCAGTTCGCAACCGCGCTGGTGCTGATTTCCGGCGATGCAATCGTGGGTGGTGCACCGCTCACAGGTCGCGTGGTCTTTGGCTTCGAGGGTGAAGGGCGAGAGCAGTGAGCCGGCAAAGTTGAACTGTCCCAGCGGACAAACATATTTGCAGAAATTTGCTCCGCGAAAGAAGGTGTCCACGAGGAAGGCGGCGGCGAAGTACGCAATCAGAAGCCACGCGGTGCGCTGCGGATGGTCCCAGATGGCAAAGGCCTCGTAGGACCAGAAAAAGAGGATCATCAACGCGATGGCGATCCACTTGGTACGCAGCCAACGGGGCCACTTGAGGCGGGCCAGTCCTAAGCGGTGGCCCAACTCTCGCGGCAGCATGAAGGGGCATGAGAGGCAAAAGATATTCCCCAACACCAGCAAAGCGATCACGCCGAAGGCGCGGACGTAAGTCCAGGGCAATATCCCGGCCAGGTTCATCGCACCCATGGGACGGCCGAGAAAGCCGTCCGCAATCACCAGGACCGCGGCCACAAAAGCGACGCTCTGCAACACCATCCGTCCATAGCGTGCGCGCAGCAGAGCGCCGATCAGGGGCAATTGGAGCAGGTCGAAACGCCTTGGCGGCGGGATTACGATATTTCCTCGCGAGATCTCTGAAGTGGCGGGGACAGTGCGGTGAGATGGCGGCGAGAGGAGATGGATCGCGATCCCCACCAGCGGCACAAAGTAGAAGATGGAGCCGATCACCCACATCAGAGCCCCCGCGGCCACCTGGTCGCCCAATGCGGATAAACCGAATACCCTGGGCACGTTGGCGTAGCTGGGGTAAATGACCCTGCCGGCGAAGGTTAGAAACGCGGAAAGCGCGGTATTCACCAGGTCCGCGCCGACGAGATAGGGCAACATGATCCAGCGAGACCCGCGGCTTACGCTGGGCCATGGCTGGATTACGGGAAACCAGAAGAGCAAGGACGTGCCCAGAAAGCAGGCGTGCTCCACCTCATGCCAGCCGGGGGAGCGCAGCGCCAGTTCGTACGCCTGCGGCACATGCCAGGCGAGGTAGGCAATATTCATGGCCAGGAATCCGGTTATGGGATGAGTGAGCAGGCGAACCGCGCGGTGCAGGCCCGGCGTGCGGAAGAAGGGGCCGAGGCCATCGCGCAGTATCGAGGGCGGTAATCCGCGCAGGAGTGGAACCGCGGGCGCGCCTAGCAGCAGGAGCGGCGGCACCACCGACATCAGTATCAGGTGCTGTGTCATATGGGCGACCAGCAATAGGCCGTCCAGGGTATCAAGAGGTGAAGCGATCGCTATCCAGAGGGCGAAGAGGCCACCGAGGAAACACCACGCGCGCCAGGGAGGAAAGAGGAGTGGCCTGGTACGGCGGATTCTGCTCCAGCCCCGGAGATAGAGCAACGCAGTCGCGAGCAATCCCGATGTGGCCCAAAAGGGAAAGGCCCAGGAACTCCATGCGGCCTGTGATACTCCGTCTGACATGACTCTCACTATAGTGCGGGTGCGGCACTACGTTCTGTCGAAAACATTTCCAGGAAAGGTCGTCAACACAGAGATCTCTCCGCTTCGGTCCCACGGCACGCCGGGGCAGGCGAGATGACAAAGGGGAGGGTGACGCTTCCAGTTCACTTAGCGAATTAGGATGGAGGGACCTGCTGTTCTGGACCCTATTGCCCACCAGATTTCGGAGGGTCGAGTTCCCCGGTGCTAACGAAGTTTCGCGAAGCGTCCTGCGCTGGGCGTTGACCCTCAGGATGCAGTGTTTCGAGGAAGCTTACCAACGCTGTCACTTCGGGCGGGGAAAGATTCTTTCCATAAGCGGGCATGTTCCCGCCCCCCTGCAACACCTGGCGTACAAGTTGGTCGTAGGTAAGGCGCGTGGCTACCCCATCCAGCGCCGGACCACGCTCGCCACCCACGCCGCCAAGCATATGGCAGTTGCGACACTGCTTCTCCTGAAAGACAATCTGGCCCTGCCTGCCCAACGGCGTGGCGCCGTGCACGTAACGTACCGGGACAGTGTCGCCGCTCCACGCCTGCATCTGCGGACTCCAGGGGGTATAGGTCCCCAGGTGTTGGCAGACCGCAAAGCCTACTGCCAGTACCGTAACCGAAAGCACCGCGATCGGCCTTCGGTGCCAACTCTTTTCTCCCTCCCCGGCAAAAAACGGGAGCGCCAGCAGGAAGCCAATTCCCACGATGGGAGCAATCAGGATGAATGGCGTCTCCAGGTTCTCGGGGAGGAACGAGAGAATGGTGTAAATCCACAAGAAGAAGAAGTCCGGCTTGGGTACGGTTTGAATGATCGTTGGATCAGGAAAACCCGTCGGCCCAAAGGGGCCCAGGATCAGCGCGCACGCTGCCACGGCAAACAGGATCGCTGCGGAAAAGATCATGTCCTTCCACACCGCCCCGGGTACGAAAGGCTCACCGTCCCTTTTGGTCAGCTCGTGGTACTCCTGAATATAAGTGCTGCGCCGAACGATCCGCCCCGGCATCGGCCAGTCGTTGATGCCCAGGCCGATCACCATCCAGATATGCAGGGCGGCAAACACCAGCATGATTCCGGGAATGACAAAGACATGCAGGGCAAAGAATCGGGTTAACGTTGGACCGGCGATAATCGGTCCACCCAATAATAGATCGACCAGAGGGCCGCCGATGAACGGCACACGGGCTACGATCGAGGCGCCAATCCCCAAACCCCAATAGGCATCCTGATCGAAACGCATCACCTGGCCGGTGAATGCCATGCCCAGAGTCATCAGCAATAGAAACACGCCCAGGACCCAGGTCAGCTCGCGGGGAAATTTATAAGCGCCAAACAGGAATACCTGCGCCATGTGGATGAGCACCACGGCCACCATAAAGTTCGACCCCCAACCGTGCATGGCGCGCAGAAACCATCCTAGTGGGAGTTGATGATTCAACACTTGCAGACTATTCCAGGCCTCCCCCGCAGAGGGGACGTAGACGATCGCGAGTAGGATCCCGGTGACAATTTGTAGCATTAACAAAACGAAACTGGCGCTTCCGAAGACATACCACCAACTGGCCGTATCCCGGGGAACGGGATGCGTCACGGCTTCCGTGATCGGCCCTCCCAGCTTCAGGCGAAACTCGAACCAGTCGTAAGTGCGTTTCAACCAGTGCATTTGGAACTCTCTTTCCGCACCGACGCGGTGGTTGCCAGCGTCGGCATCTGGCCGCCGTCGATCAGCAACTTGCCGTCTTGCACTTTCCAGGGATACTCGAAAAGGCCTCGCGGCGGAGGCCCTGCGGCACGTGAACCATCGCCATAGTAGACACCGCCGTGGCATGGGCACATAAAGAGTTCCGACTGCGGAAACCAGCGCACCGGGCAGCCAAGGTGGGCGCAGTTGATGGCGAAGATCTGGAACTTCTGTTCCTGCGTGCGACGCACCCAACAGGCAGCTTTGGCGGTCGCGCCGTCCCAGGGCATGCTCTGAGGATTGACGAAGCTGGCCAGCCGGGTTTCGCCGATGGGGAATTGCCCAACGTCCCCTAAATCAATCCAGGAATCGTAACCGCCATTCTTACGAACGGGTCCCAGCAGGTACCCAACGATGGGGGTGGCGATCAGTAGAGCAACCGCGCCGTTGAGCAGTACGCCAATCGACACTAACACCCACCGTCTGCTTACTTCGTTCTCGTTGCTCATCGCGCGCCTCCTCCGGCCGTTTTTTGTTCTACGCCGGGACGCTGGCTGGAGAGCCAGCCCACCACGTCGGTTACCTGCTGATCGCTCATCGGATGACCGGGCATCGCGTTGCGCCAATCCGGTTGGCCGATATCGGGGCGTCCGGCAATGATCACGGTACGCAGCGCCTGATCACTGATCAGGGACAAGAACGCGGGCTCGATAATCGATCCAGCTTTGCTTTTGCCTTGTTGTCCGGCAACACCGTGGCAACTCGCGCAATAAGTCGCGTAGACCTGCGCCCCGCGAGCATTGTCTGGCGTTGCGGCCGAGTGGTACGGCGGCGGGTTCGCTCCTTCGAAAATCCCTGGTTTCGACCAGGCGCCGCGCATACCGTGCACTAACGCGTCTACTTGTTGATCGGTCAGGCTTCCTCCAGCGCTGATGGCAAAGGCAGGCATATGTGTGCCCGGTTCGCCGTTGGCCACCACCTGATGCAGCAACTGGTCATCGACCAGCGCCTGGTACTTAGGATTAGCCAGCGGATAAGACGGGCCGTTCATTCCCTGGGCGCCGTGGCAGCCGGAGCAGTTCTGACGGTAGAGCGTGGCAAAGTTGGTGACAGAATCGGGGCGCGGCACCTCCGGCCCGGGCTTGGGACGGCCGGGAAGCGGTCCGCAGCCAAGGACAGTCAGACAAGACACCAGCATGAGGAGGCGCGCCGTCACTTCGATCCGCCCTCCCGATGATGCTCTTCCATCAGTCCCGGTGTTTCCAATCCCATGCGCGCGGCAAAGGGCAGATATTGCTCGGTGCGAATGTGAACTTGCTTCGATACTACCCAACCCGCTACCAATCCAAACGTCACCTGCGAGACGACAAACCAGCCCCAGTCAATGCGATCAGAGAGAAAGGGATTGATCAGAGGGAGCGATGAATGAAGCACGCCCGTCCACAAAACCGGGGCGATTATCCCGCCCAGAAGGATGGGATGGCGAGGCAACATCGGTAGCATGGCGCCGTACAGCAGACCGACCAGCAGTGAGCCTGAGGCATGGATGATGATGGCGAAGATCATAGCGCTGAGGCGGAAGTGGGTGATCTCGGCGAGGGTTGGATTGGTCCAGCCCGCAACTCCCGCTCCTCCCAACAGATTTATCGGATACCAGATGCTGTGGTATGCGATCAGGCCGTAAAGGACCGCGGGAACAATCATCGCGGCGCCGCCGGCAATGCCGCCCTTCACCCCCGCCATAACCGAGGGCGTGTGCACTGGCAGGCGTGCGCGATGGCTCGCGTCCACCTCGATACGGGCGACCTTAGTCCGCACTGTGGTGAATCTGAACTTCTGGACTCTGACCGGCACCGCAATGTGATGCGGATGAGGCCACACCTGGGCGAACCATCCCACGCAGCCGGCAACAATGAGCACCAGCCCCAGAACGCTGATGCCCACATTCGTCACCATGCCGGCCAAGCCAAAAGTCAGGCCCAGGGCCAACACCAGCGGCCACGCGGTCGGCGAAGGTAGTTGCACAATTTCGTCGGAAACAGGGGGAATTTCGTGATCATCATCCATTGCTTCTGTTCCCTTTCTTTCAGCGGCCAATAATGTAGACCACGGTAAAGACCACTACCCAAACCCCGTCGACAAAGTGCCAATAGAGCGAGAGCACTTCGAGCTGCCGCGAGTGCTCACGTTTCAACTTTCCGGCGAGAGCAAAGATCAGCACGATCGAAAGCATCGTCAATCCAATGATGACGTGGCTCGCATGCAGGCCGACCAGCGAGTAGAAGGTGGTGCCGAAGAGGTTGGTGCTGATTTTTAGCCCATCGTGATAAATCAATTTCCGCCATTCGAGAGCCGTTCCGCCGAGAAAGATACCGCCCAATACGATGGTAAGCGCCCACCACAAGCTGAAAGCCCCCATCGCGCCCCTTTTCAGGTTGCGTTCCGCTAACCAGATGGTGAAGCTGCTGGAGAGCAGGCATACCGTATTGAAGATGGGAAGCTCCAGCACCTCGCGCGGCTGCGGCCCACTGATGCTCTTGCCGATGTAGTAGAGATAGGCGACTACAAAAATGGTGAAGATCGCGCTCTCGGCGATAATCAGGCAGACCATCCCCACAGTGCCGTGATAGGGCTGCGCAAAGTCTTCGGTTGCGATACCGTGAGCCAAGGGAATGGTGCTGGCGCTCATCGTTTGTCCTCTGTCATTTCATTCGTATCGGGAATCCGGGTCTTCCGGGTGCTTCAGGTCCCACAGCGGTCTGCGGCTGTTCACCACCGGCTCGCTGGCGAAGTTGTACTCCGGCGGAGGTGACGAAGTTGCCCACTCCAGGGTCCACGCGTCCCAAGGGTCAGGTCCCGCCTCGGCGCCTTTGAAATATGAGTACACCAGGTTGTAGACAAAAATCAGTGTAGCCACCGCCTGGATGATGCCCCCGATCGACACGAGCATGTTCCAGCTCTCCCAGCCGCGGCCAGGTTCATAGGTGTAGATCGACCTCGGCATGCCAAGCAGCCCTGGGATATGCATGAGGTCGAACGTCATGTGGAAGCCCAGCACGAACAACCAGAAATGCCACTTGCCGAGCCGCTCGTCCAACATTCTGCCGGTCACTTTTGGAAACCAATAGTAGAAGCCTGCGAAAATGCAGAAAATGATGGCTCCCACGAGAACGTAGTGGAAATGGGCGATGACGAAGTACGAGTTGTGCAGTTGCCAATTCCAGGGCGCAGTCGAAAGTATGATTCCGGTCAGACCCGCGAAGAGAAACTGAACTACGAATGCTGTGCAGAAAAGCATGGGCGTGGCAAAGCGTATCTTGCCGCCCCACATGGTCGCTATCCAGTTGAAGATTTTAATTCCAGTGGGAACACCCACCAGCCCGGTGGAAAGCACGAAGAAGGCATTCTGCGCCGAAGTCATACCGACGGTAAACATGTGGTGGGCCCATACACTCAGGCTGATCAAGCCAATCCCGGCGGAGGCGGCCACCATGGCCGGGTATCCGAAGATTGCTTTGCGCGAGAAGACGGGAATGACTTCGTTGGCGATTGCGAATGCCGGCAACACCAGAATGTAGACCTCGGGATGCCCGAAGATCCAGAAAAAGTGCATCCACACGTAGGGGGCGCCGCCGGCCTGAGAATCGAAGAAGTGCCCCCCGAGATACCGGTCGATCAACAGCATGATCTGCGCGGCAGTCAGGGGACTGATGGCTATCAGGATCATTCCCGCGACCACCAGGTTGAGCCAAGGCAGCAGCGGCATGCGAAAGAGGGTCATGCCCTTGCAGCGCATGCAAAGGGTGGTGGCAATAATATTTACGGCGGCGCCGATGGTGCCGAATCCAGCCACGATCAAGGCCAGGGCCCAATAGTCAGCGGTGTGTCCACGGGAGAATGCGCGTTCCGTGAGCGGCGCGTATCCCCACCAGGTAAAATCAGGGGCGCTTCCTGCGCCTTGCAGACCCACGCCACCAACAAAGCTGTAATACAGGAATAGTCCGCCCAATGCGGTCATCCAGAAGCTAAAGGCATTCAACCGGGGAAAGGCCATGTCCCTGGCGCCGACCATCAAGGGGACCAGGTAATTGGCAAATCCAATGACCATCGGCATCCCCATCAGAAAGATCATGGTGGTGCCGTGCATAGTAAAGAGGCGATTGAAAACCTCGGGGGAAATAAAATTGTTGCGCGGCACCATCAACTGAATGCGCAGCAAAATCGCTTCGAAGCCCGCAACCAGCAAGAAGATCAGGGCATAGACGACGTACATAATGCCCAGCTTTTTGTGGTCGACCGTCACCACCCAACTGTGCACCTGTTCGAGCCACGTTCCGTAGGCCTCACTCGGCGGAGTGAGATCGATGACACTCCCGATGGGTAGAGTCGAATCAGCCATGCCGAGAAAACTCCTTACTTCAACGTAGAAAGATAGGCAACGATCTTGTCGATCTGATCGTCACTCAGCTGCATCGCCGGCATCAAGGATCCGGGCTTCACGTAATCCGGATCCTTAATCCACAGCTTGAGATCCGCCGGGGTATTGGCGGATGCGCCGGAAGCAATCGTATCCCGGCTCATCAAATGGGTAAGGTCTGGACCAAACTTTCCGTTCGCGGCCGTGCCTCGTATCACGTGGCAACTGATGCAAGCCTGCGATTCAAACACTTGCCGCCCTTCGGCCACCGCTGGATCCTGCACCGCGGGCTGCTGCTGATTCTTTACCCAGGCCGCGAAATCGTCCGGAGTCTGCACGTAGACCCGCAGCAGCATCTTGGCATGCTCCACTCCGCAGAACTGCGCACATTGCCCCACGTACATGCCGACTTTATCCGGATTGAACCACATGCTGTTGACTTTGTTCGGAATGGTGTCAATCTTGCCCATCAATGCCGGCACCCAGAAGGCGTGGACTACATCGGCCGAGAGCAAGCGGAGCGAAGTAGTCATCGGAGCCTGCTCCGTGCTGACCGGCACATGCAGCTCACCCACAGTGGTAAACCGGTAGTCTGGATAGTTGAACTCCCACCAGAACTGATGGCCCACCACATCGACATGGGTCGCCGTCGGTGGCATCTTTGCATCCTGAATGGCAAAGAGAATGCGGGCGGTAGTGAGAAAGAGAACCAAAACGATGAGAATCGGGATGACCGTCCAGGCCATCTCGATCTGGGTGCTGCCGTAGATCTGGGGCGGCTCGCTGTCGTCCTTGGGGTCACGCTGCCGGAAACGGACTACAACGTACAACCAAAAGGCTGCGACCACGATAAAAATCGCGCCCGTTATTTGCATCACGAAAAGCGACAAATGGTAGATCATATGCGCCGGGCCGGATTGTGGCTGGAAAATGCTCGGCGTCTGGTAGACGATGTTGTCGGTCGGTGCCCCCCAAGCCGCGTGTCCGGCACAGCTGAGCAGCAGCAGCAACGCATATGCGGCTGGCCCGGGCCCTTTGCGCTGCAGCCATCCTGCGAACATGATTTGCGGATCCTCCCCTGCGCAAAGAAAATTCATTGTAGCGCTCCCTATCGACGGAACAAATTAATACTTAACCGCCGCGGCGACTCCGGGTTTAAAGCTTCGATGCCGAGAACCCGGTTTGGTCGCTTGTTACACTGGCGAAAGTGAAACGCCTGATCATCAACGCGGACGACTTTGGTCTCGCGCCAGGCGTAAACCAGGCCATCGTTGAGCTGCAGCAGGCGGGCGCCCTCAGCTCCACCACGCTGATGGCGGCTGGGCCTTATTTTTCCCCCGCCGTTTTTTTGGCCTTTGCGCAACCCCGGCTGGCGGTCGGCTGTCACGTGGTACTGGTCGACGGGTCCCCTTGCCTGCGCTCGAGTGAAGTGCCTTCACTGCTCGACCCCGCGACGCCCTTGTCCTTCCGGGCCACGGTGGAAAGCTTTTTAGCTGATCTGTTACGCGGCCGCATCCGTGAACAGGAGATCGAGGATGAGGCCATCGCCCAGATACGGCGGATTCAATCGAGCGGACTTACCGTCAGCCACATCGATTCCCACAAACACGTCCATGCGCTTCCCCGGGTACTGGCTCCACTGCTGCGGGCAGCGCGGCATTGCGGAGTGCGCTGTGTCCGCAATCCGTTCGAACCGTGGTGGAGCCTCAAAGCTACCCGGCCTGCCGGCAGGGTGCGCCGCTTGCTAGTGCATGCCATGCGAACCCAGGCACGAGCGTTTTCCAGGCTAACCGCGGAGCACGATATGATGACCGCCGACGGTTCCATCGGCCTGTTGGCCACGGGAATCCTCGATGATTCGGTGTTGCGTTCTCTGCTGCAAGCCATGCCTCCAGGTACATGGGAGCTGGTTTGCCATCCGGGTTATGGCGACTCCGCGCTGGACCAGGCACGGACGCGGTTGCGGGCGTCGAGGGAGGTAGAGCGCAGTGCTCTGCTCGCGGTTATTCCTGAAGCACTGAGAAATGACTCCGAGTTGGCGCTTATCGATTTTCATCAGCTGGAAATGACCTGAGGTGCTCGTCCTCTCGGTTTGGTTTTGATTTGAGAGAACAGCAGTCGGATGAAGGGGCGTCAAAGATGAAAATCGGGATTACGTGTTATCCGACTTATGGCGGCAGCGGGGTGGTTGCGACCGAACTGGGTATTGAACTCGCGGCGCGCGGCCACCAGGTGCACTTCATTACGTATTCGCAGCCGTTCCGGCTCACCGGGCGGGAAGAAGGCATTTTCTATCACGAGGTGCCGGTCTCCAATTATCCCCTCTTCGAATATCCGCCTTATGATCTCGCACTGGCCACACGCATGTCCGAGGTGGCCGAATACTACGAACTCGATCTGCTTCACGTGCACTACGCCATTCCCCACTCGGTGTGCGCGCTGCTGGCCCGCCAGATGCTGGCCAAACGCAGACAACTGCCCTTTGTCACCACGTTGCACGGTACCGACATCACCCTGGTGGGACTTGACCGCTCGTACCTGCCCATTACGCGCTTCGCCATCGAAGAGAGCGACGGGGTCACGTCGATATCAAATTATCTGCGCGAGAAAACGGTGCACGACTTCGGCATTCTGCGCCCCATCGAAGTCATTCCGAACTTCGTGAACTGCGACGAATACAAACCGCTGGGCGAGCGGCGCGCCGACGCCCGGGCGCGTTATGCCGACCC
>DASRRN010000410.1:0-20214 GCA_035695685.1 Acidobacteriaceae bacterium
TTCCAGGGCGAACTAGCCGTTTTCGACGCGCGCCTTTATATCCGAGTACGCCGCATCGATGAGCCTGCTTAGCGCTGCGGCGTTGGTGGCCGTTCCCGGTCTCAGCTTCACATGGCGCATGAACTTCCCGGTGCCTTGCAACAATCGGGCCGGATCTTGCAGAGCTGCGCCGTGAAAAAACCCAACGTTTACGTGCGAAGTGAATACATTGACGTAGCCGAACGGTGCATCTCCCAAACATGCAACTGGACAGCCGTCGTGCAGAAGCTCCCGTACTTCGTCGCCGCATTTTCGCATCGCCTCAAACCACTGATGCGCGATGGCTCCCAGTCCACCTGCATGGTCTTTCATCCACGCATCGATGGCGGGATCCCGCTCGGCAGTGCCGTTGAATCGCAGCAGTTCCGTTCTCATCGTGGTTACACTCTTCTGCTTTCGAGATCTCAAGTTACTTAGCACCGCACCTTCCCAGAAGTAGCCGCTCCGCTGGGACTTTGGAATCAACTTGGCTCTCAGAGCGTTTTGAGAGCTACCCGTTGGTTCCAGGGTGCCACACTTTCCTCATACTCCATGGGATCGCCGAAACCTTCGGTTTGGACGCCGAGTTGGCGTAGGGCATCCAAGGCCATCAATCGGCGATGCGCGTTGAACGTCATGATATGTGCAAAGACGCCACCGAACGTGAAAGTCTCAGCCGGTTCGCACAGAGCGTCGACGAACGTATCATCCCATGCGGAGCGGTTTCGGACGTCCCTCAAAATACGATGCAGTTCAGCATCGGTTTTTTCGAGCCTTTGCAGCATCGCTTGCGGGGAGGGCTGCGATTTGGGAGGGCCGCTCATATCCATATCGGCTCCGGACAGTGCGGCAGTCCAGACTTCTTTAGTAAAGATAATGTTTTCCAACAGCTGCCTCAGCGTCTTATTCGACTCCCGCCAGGGCAGCAGCTCTATGACCGAGGGCAGCGGCTGATCCAATTGTTCCGCTGTCAAAGTATTCGCGTATTCCAACAAACGCCGTGTGTGCCACGAGTCGTTGCCTGCAAAGCGATCGAATAAATCCATGTCTCCTCCTCCTTTTGTTGGAGAACCAGGGGCAAGAAAGTGAATTTTGTTAGACGCCGGCAAGTGAAAGTGTGGATCACGCATGCGCCGGTAAAGGCTGGGAGACGTCCGAAAAGCTTTACGGAAAGCGCGAGTGAACGCCTCCAATGAACTGTAATTGGCGTCGAGGGCGACGTCCGTGACCGACGTTCGAGTATGTGCCAGTTGATATGCTGCTCTTTCCAACAAGAGCCGTCGTCGCATGGCTCCCGGAGTTTCTTCGACCACTGTTCGGAAAAGCTTGTGGAACTGCGTGCGGCTTTGGTAGGCCTGGCGCGCCAGATCCTGGGATCTCGCCTGAGTATCCAGGGAGTTCGCCACAATTGCACAGAGGCGGTCTGCCGTGTTGTGACCATCCGCTTTATCCATGGCTCCGGTTCCTCATCTTGAACGAATCATAGACAAAAGATGACGCCTCCCGCCTGATCGTACGTACCAATCTTGTACCTCAAAAGCCGGACCAAAAGCGAAGGAACACATTGATACTCGACATCGCGCTTGCACGGTTACCCCCACAAGCACCGTTGTGTTGATCGAACCGCCCAATTCCCAGATGGCCAGATATATGGAAGTGACCCAGAAACGGATCGATGTCACCTTGCTCCAGCGCCTCGATCTGGTCGGGCGTAGGCATACGCCGAGCCCAATGAGCACCGATCCGGAAACAAGCCACCTGGACGAGTAATCGGATAATCGGAAACTTGAATCCGGAATGGCGACCCCAACCCAAGATTCTTCCGCGTTTCTGCGAAAGACAAACCTGTCACCTTCAAACAGTCTCAGGGGACGATAGAGTAGGTTTGAGGAGTCGCGTATGACCTATTGTCGATCCACCCTGCTCGCCAGTCTTTGCTTGGCATTCTGCCCGGCTCTCGCGCAGTTGTCACACGTAGCGCCTTCCAATCCGCAACTCGCGAGCCCGCAAATTGAGCGGAAGGTTGATGCACTGCTAAAGCAGATGACACTCGACGAGAAAATAGGCCAATTGGTTCAGTACAGTGCCACTGAAGCGCACGCCGCACCTGCTGCCGGCAACACAACTGCCGCCCTCAACGTGAACCCTCCCGCCCCTGGAGGAGTCGATAGCTACGCCCTCGCGCAAAAGGGGCAACTCGGCTCCATGCTCAACACGGTCGGACAGGGCATCACCAACCACTTCCAGCACGCCGCGGTGGATGACACGCGCCTGCATATTCCGCTGCTCTTCGGCGCCGATGTCATCCACGGCTTCCGCACCATATTTCCCGTTCCGCTTGCCACCGCATCCAGCTGGGACACCGCCTTGATCACCGACCTGGCGCACATGGCCGCCACTGAGGCCCGCACCGCCGGCGTCAACTGGGTCTATTCACCCATGGTCGACATTGCGCGCGATGCTCGATGGGGTCGGTGCACCGAGGGCGCGGGCGAAGACCCCTACCTGGGTTCCGCCATCGCTCGTGCCTATATCCGCGGCTACCAGGGCGACAGCCTCTCTGCACCAGATTCCGTCGCCGCTTCTGTCAAGCATTTCGCCGCCTACGGTGCAGCCGAGGCCGGCCGGGACTACAACACCACCGACATGAGCGAACTGCAGCTACGCCAGATTTATCTGCCGCCCTATCACGCTGCGGTTGAGGCCGGGGCGGCCACCGTCATGTCCTCCTTCAACTCTCTCAATGGCGTGCCCGCGACCGCCAACCCGTTCCTGCTCCAAACGATTTTGCGCGACGAGTGGGGCTTCGACGGCCCCGTTGTCTCCGACTACACCGCTGTCATGGAACTCACTCGTCACGGCATCGCACTCGATGCCGACGTGGCCACCGAGAAGGCGCTTACCGCCGGCGTGGACATTGACATGATGTCGCACTATTACGATGCCGCGCTGCCGGCGCTGGTCAAGTCCGGCCGCGTGCCCATGCCCGTGGTGGATGAAGCCGTGCGCCGCGTCCTGCGGGTCAAGTTCGCTCTCGGCCTCTTCGATCATCCGTTCACCGAAGGTCCAGAGGTAACGGGAGCAGTCGTCGAGCATCGCCCACTCGTTCGCCGAGCGGCGGAGGAGTCTTTCGTCCTGCTGCAGAACAATCCTGCGCCTCAACAGACCCTCCTGCCCTTGGCCGAGACCACAAAGAGGATCGCCCTCATCGGCCCGCTGGCCGACGATGCAAACGATATGGTCGGCGCCTGGTCTGGTGCCAACAATTTCGGCGATGTGCGCACCTTGCGCGCCACCATGGCGGAACGAGCGCAGCAGAGCAGAGCCGTCCTCACCTATGCGAAGGGAACGGAGATTTCCGGCACTTCGGACTCCGGTTTCGCCGAGGCGATCGCTGCTGCACAGAACTCCGATATCGCCATCCTCGCCCTTGGTGAGTCGAGCGACATGAGCGGCGAAGCCGCCTCACGCGCTCACCTTGACCTGCCCGGGAACCAGCAGCAGTTGCTTAAGGCTGTCGTCGCAACCGGCAAGCCTGTCGTCCTGCTCATCTTCTCGGGCCGGCCGCTGGTGCTGGACTGGGCCGCTCAGCACGTGTCTGCCATCATGGAAGTCTGGTTTCCCGGCGTTGAAACCGGTCCGGCCATCGTCGACACACTATTCGGGGATGTCGCTCCGAGCGGTAAGCTCACCATGAGTTTCCCACGCGCTGTGGGGCAGGAGCCGCTCTACTACAATCAGCTTCCTACGGGTCGCCCGATCCAGCACGCCGACCCGGCTCACCCCGGCTACGTTGAAATGAAGTACGTCTCACGCTATCTGGACGTACCCAATGATGCGCTCTTTCCCTTCGGCCACGGTCTTACTTATTCAACGTTTGCGTATTCCGGTGTTTCGCTTTCTACGGAAACCATAAGTTCCGCTTCGCTCATGCGCGACAAGAAGACCCAGCCCGTCGTCGTAACCGCCACGGTCAGCAATACCGGCAAGCGCCGCGCCACCGAAATCGTCCAGTGCTACGTCAATATCCGAGGCGCCAGCACTGAGCAGCCAGTACGCAATCTCAAGGGCTTTACCCGCGTCACGCTCGACCCGGGCCATTCCCAGACTGTTCACTTTCCACTTGGCTTTGGCGAACTTTCTTTCTTCAACGTCAAGGCTCAGCAAGTTGTCGAGCCGGCTGACTATACCGTTTATGTTGGAGGCAGTTCGACCGCCAGCAACGCTGCCCATTTCAAAACCACGCCCTAGTTGCTTACCGTTTTGCTATTTCTGGCCCCCGTCAACGCAGCGGTATACGGCTCGATCGGAGGCGCAATCGGGTACATCTTGGTGGCCTTTCGTAAGCCGCACTGACCTTCCGTGCCATACTACTTCTCTCCCTTTCATTGGGTCCAGGCTCATCGCCGTTCGCAGGCGATTGGCGTTCGGTCCCAGCATCAGCGGACGCTGCGGCCAAACGTAGAGCTGGAAGGGCGCCACGGATTGGAGAAAAGCAGGATGACGATTACGGAATATGCCGACCCCGACGGGTTGGGCCCTTGCCGAGTTGAGCAAAAAACAAATTGACGGCGAGAGAACGGTTGTCAGCGGCCCTCACTCGCAGATGTACGAGGCGTGGTTCGGTATGATCAACCCGCCGCGCGATTACAGCGTCTACGACATGTCCTGGGTGGGCCCGGCAGCATGTCTGGCGCCAATGCAATGGCCAAGCTGAACGGCGCGATAAGTAGATCAGAAGAACGGAATGGGTTCACACTTTGTAGGCTGCTAACTGGGTGCCGCCTTCAGCGACTGTTTGCTGAGATAAAAGCCTCGGCACACTTAGGGATTCATAGGACCTGTTTGCGATTCGAAGGTGCGTACTTCAAAAGGTTGCAAGGAAAGTGGGATCGTACGCGCAGCTTGCCAGTGCAGACTGCCCGGATGAGATGGGTCGAAGGGCTGCTCCACCGTGAAGGAATCAGGCACGCCTGGGGGAAGTTCGAGTGCGCGATTCAGGTTGAGCTGGAACTCCTGCGGATGATCGGACGGATTGCGCAGAGTGACAATCCAACCGCTGGGAGCCCACGCCGCCCATCCGTAAATCTGGAGCGCGCCTGGGTCGCCGCCGATCCAGTGCGTATCGCGCAGGATGGACGCATTTGCGCGCGACCATCTTGCGTATTTGGCGAGAGTATCCCAATCCTGCGGCGACAGCAGGGAAGGAGTGATGTACATCTCCTGCAGTTGAGTGCCGCTGCCGAAGTAGGAGTGCACTTCTGAAGGGAAGTCGTGGCCAGGATCCGTGTTAAGGTGTTCGGGCAGCCGCGCATAAATGATTCCGTGGAGCATGAGCGAGTTAAGAGGAAATAGCGGCCCCGCCTCAACGGTATGCTTATAGGTCTGCGCGTCACGATAGGTTATCCAGCGCTGACGCCAGGTACCGACGCCTGCGAAGCTGTGATCTTCTCCGCCGCGCCAGATCGAGTCGGCATAACGCAGCCAAAAAGGGGAGGGATAGGTTCCGGCTGTGAGGTTGATATAAACGCCGGGTTCCTGCTGCCGTATGCGCCCGATAAGGTGAATGGCCGCGTCGAAATCGCTGTCAAAGGCGCTACCCGGGACAATCTGGCTGGCATTGCCTGTGCCGTCGAGCTTGAACTGGTTGACACCATATTGGTCAACCATTTCCAGGCACACCCTCTGGAATTGCCGATAATAACGCGGCCCGGAAAGAGCATATCCTCCGTTCACAATCTCGTATCCCGCTTTTCTGCCAAAGGCGACGCGCTCTTTCTTCTCTTGGTCGTAACCGCCCCACGGCGACATCCACACACCTATGCCGAAGTGATACTGAGTGGCCGCCTGCCGTACGCGGCTTAGTCCATCTGGGAACCCTGAGTTGAAGTGCCACAACGAATTGGTGTTGTCCCAGCCCTCGTCGAGGAGGAAGGAATCGAGCACGACGCGGCGCTTTTGAACGAGTTCTTCGCCAAAGGCGTGCACGCGATTCAATGCCTGGGCCTCGTTATAGTTACCGCCTTGGGCCAGGTCGTACCAGGTGTTGTAGTGGAGGAAGGTGCGATAAGGATGGGCGCGCTCGCGCTCAATGTAACGTAAGAAAGCACGCCGCATTTGGCCGGGAGGCGCGACCCCAAACACCGCCGAATAGGTTACGCTTTGGCCGAGTTGTAGAGGCAGCACCCGGGAAATCCAGGCCTCGATTCTGTCCCCCTCGACTGCGCTCTGCGATAGGGGATGCTCAAAGCCGAAGAACATGGTCGCGTCAACGATAGGGGAGCCTTTAACGGCGCCGGCAACATGCGCTTCCGGATCGTTGAGTTGAACCAGGTAAACCTTCGTAAGCGCGAGGGGTTGATGGACGGCGCGTATCGTAATCTGCTGACGCAAGTAATTGGACCCATCACGGAGCACGGCGCACCAGGTCACGCGGGTCGAGGGCGTTCGTGCATTCAGCTCAGCGCAGATTTGCTTCCCCGGTAGCCTGTCGGAGTAGCGCGACGCCTTCGGGTTTGCTCGCAAATCTTCAATGGAGGGTGCGCCTGCCAAGTCCATCTGCGAGGCGCGAAGCTCGGAACCGCTTCCGATTACCATGGTAAAGGTGTCAGGAATGGCCAGGCCGCGGGAATCGCTGCGGTCTTCCATCGTGAAATTGGAAAGGTGGCCGCCGCTCGATCGGAATCGCGCGCTCACCTCACGGTCTTGCAAAGTGTAGGCAGCACCCTGGTGGCTGGCTAACGCCGGGTCCGGCGCGGTGGTAGACGCAAAGCCGGGGAGTGCAGGGCAGGCGAGCAGAACCAGAAATACAAGGTCCCGGAACTCCAGATCCGGGTGTGAAAAGATGCCTCTCGAGTTCATCAGAAACGGCAGCAAAACAAACGAGAAACGGCGAGGCATGCAAAAACTCCTTCTGACAATTTGGCCGTCGAAGCCGGGCTCTACTTAGCGCGCCGGGAAAGGTGGCGGCTATTCAGAGAGCGTCGCTTCCCTCCCAATAGCGCCGGCATGGTTAAGCATCCTTTTCGGCCTGCATTACACGCGCCGTGGAGGGTTTCGTCTCGTCTAGCAACGCGCGGTGTTAGAAGGTCAATCTTGCAGTCACAAGACCGGCCCTCGGGCCCCCGGTGGTGTTGGTTGTTGTGCTTGTGATTTGGCCGACGGCCGCGTCGGTGATGGTAACGTCGGGATCGCCAAAGTTTGTGTGATTAAGCACGTTGGTAAAGCTGCCTCGTATCTCGAACTGACTCTCACGGAAAATGGGAAAGGTCTTGAAGAGAGAGAGGTTCACAACGTTCGTGTTTGGTCCCTCGACCACGCCAAAGGAGCCACTGCCGAAGGTTCCATTCTGCGGAGTTGCGAACGCCGCCGGGTTGAACCAACTCGTGTGCGATTGCGTACCTATCGGAGCAGTGGAAGCAAGTACGCGTTGCGCGGCGCCGGTGAATTGGTTGGTGTTAGAGGGGCCGAGGCCATTAAAGTTTGGGCTGAGGAAGTCGCCACTGCGCGCCAGGTAGGCCCCGCTGATGCCCCACCCGCCGATGATCTTGTCGGCGAAGTTGGTGCCGTTCAACAACCACCTTCCCGGCCCGATGGGAAGCTCCCACACCATGTTGGAGACGAAGCTCACGCGTGGATCATAATGTGCGTTCCCCTTCTCACGCGATAGATTGAAGCTGTTCTCAGCTGTCATCCCTCCCTCAACCCCGTTGGGCCCAATGTCATCGTCATCGGTAAGGTTCTTCGCCCAAGTCAACGCTCCTTCATAACTCAAGCCATGCCTGAAGCTACGCCTTACTTCCGCTGTAAAAGCGTTGTAGTTCTCATAGCCGCCGTTATTGAAGAGATCAACGGCATAGAAGAGCGGATAAGGAGTCGAACTCTGTGAGAACGGGACTGTGTTCGCGGGAACCTGATTGATGTTTCTCCCATAGACTAGCTTTACGCCCCTGGTGCCAACGTAGGAGAGACGGAGCCCCGTATTGAAGCCGATACTCTGCTCCAGCGTAAGGTTGAACTGCTGCACGTAGGGGTTGCGCAGATTTTTATCGTAAGTTTCAAGGACTACAGAGCCAGGAGCGAGCCCCCCTGCGGAAGTGTTGATGGGATTTTGAAAGGTGAGAGCCGGCGCGCCATTGGTAATGCTGTTGGTGAAGCCAACGGTTATGCCAAACGGCCCTCCGTAAAGATCGGAAAACAACGCAGCGGTGAACTCATCATTGTAGAGCCCGTATCCGCCGCGGATCACCGTGCCGGCATTCTTAAAGGGGAGATATGCGAAGCCCAGTCTGGGATAGAGCGCAAGTTTGAACGAGTTCCTCATACTACGCTCAGGAAGCCCTGCAGTAGACGCTGTTTCAATGGGAATCGCCGAAGGAAACGCGGGATTGATGTTGGTTGCGATCGACTCGTTGGGGATAACCACCGCTCCGGTTGCCGGATCGAAGGAGGCCACGATATTGTACTTATCCACGGCAGGGCTGCCGTAGTCGTAGCGCGCCCCGTAAAACAGGGTAAGGTTGGGTTTGATCTTCCAATCATCCTGCGCAAACGCATTGATATACCAAAAGCGCGCATATTCCGGTGATCGCGCATAGGTGTAAGCGGTAGTTTGTGGAAGGCCGAGCAGAAAGTCCGCATAGGGGAAATTGGTGTATGCGCCGGTGAAAGTGAAGCCTCCAAAGGTAGGATTGAAGGGGTTATTTGCTTGCATCGGCTGGTATCCCGCCCCGAACTTGAAGGTGTGGGAGCCGCGCTCATAGGTCAGTTGATCTTCCACTTGAACGGTCTGCTCCGTGGGGGCGCTCTCCGGCAACTGATAAGGAGAGGTGAAATTGTTAATGTAGACACCGGGAATCCCGGTCTTGTCTGCCGGCGCTGCAGGGAAGCCGTTAATCCCCATTTCGTCGATGATCGATTGCCCGGTAAGCGCCCCGCCGAAGTCGTTGGCGGTATGAGTGAGACCGAATTTGGCCACATTGACCATGCGCGGACTCAGTACCCAGGTGTCGGACAGAACTCCATCCCAGGTGTGCCTCTTCTGGACACGATACCCGGTTAACGAGGGCGGCAGACCGCTGTCCAGGGCTTCCGGCGAAGACCTGATATATCCGACCAGAGCATACATGGTGTTTGAGGGAGAGAGGGCGTAGTCGCTTCTCAGGTACATCCGGTTGGTGTAGAAATGTTGCGGATAAGTACCTCTGAAGTTGGCGACAAAGCCGTCTGCAGGGCCATAGTTAGGGCCAGGGTAGAACAGCTTTTGCCAGGTCAAAGCCGCCGAGTTGAGCTCCTGAGTGGGAATGGTGTTATTGGGGAAGGGAGTTCCGGTGGAGGGATCAACAATGACGGTTGGATTCGGCCCTTGCAGCAGCGAGCTGAAGTTCCCGGAGAGCATATTGAGAGTGGGCACGTTGGGATCGATGGAGATTGGCTGCGCTTCGCGCAGAAATTCGCTGGCTGCGAAGAAAAACAATTTGTTCTTGATAATCGGGCCGCCTAGGTTGGCGCCAAGATCGTTCGATACCAGTGGTCCTACTGAATTCGCGAAGTAGTTTCGCGCCAGCAGCCCGCTGGTAGAGTAGTTGTCGAACAGGCCTCCATGGAACCGGTTCGTTCCCGATTTCGTAATTACGGTGATGTTGAGGGTTTGACCCAGTTCGGCCTTGTTATCGACAGCGGAATATTGCACCTGCTGGATCATGTCGAACGGCGGCCAGTCGGGACCGACCATATTGCCATAGATAGCGGAGTTGGCGCTCATGCCATCGACGTTGTAGTAGGCTTCTGCGCCACGGGAACCATACATCGACCAATTGTAGCCAGTGCCTTGCTGGAATCCGCCAGGAAGCAGCGAAGTGTAGAACATCACTCCGCTGTCGCCGGTCGCGTCCGAGGTGCTCAGCAAATTGGAGGAGGTGTTGGTCAAATCGTTGGCGGTTACCGTGCTTGTAATCGACGGCATATCCGTCTGGATTACCGGCGCGCCCGCAGTGACTGTCACGGTAGCATTGACTCCTCCGAGCGTCATGCCGACGTCAATACGCAGCGTCTGTTGCGAAGCAACCTGCACCTCGGTATTGCGATAGGGGGCAAACCCGGGCGCAGCGACCGAGACCGTGTAGGTTCCAGGGTTGATATCCTCAGCCTCATAATTGCCTCTAGCATCGGTAGTGAGTTTTCGGCTGAGGTTGGTGCCGTTGTCGGTTACGATCACCGTGGCGTTGGGCAGAACGCTTCCATCCGATGCGGTCACCGTTCCCACGATGTTGCCCACGGTGACTTGAGCGAAGAGCGTGGCCGGCAAAAGCCAGAGCAGTACCAGCGTTGCCAACAACCATGCCCTCGCTGCGCGGTCCGCTCTGCGGAAATGGCCATTCCCCCTATTGGCCGCTGCACAACTGTCGGTGTTCATCGCGTAGTTCCTCCTTTTGAATCCATTCCAACTATCCAATGCGGCCGCCCGCGCCCATGCGCGACGACCCTGGTCGATCAAACCAAAATGGGCCGGATCCCTGTTTGCTCACAGAAGCTAACCAGCGCGGGATATAGATCATTTCCGTATCCCAGACACGCATACTCATTGGTCCAGTTCTGAAGCAGAGCATCGATATCACAGTGGGCGGTAACGAAGCCATGAGGCCAGAATGGGATGTTGCACTCACTCAGCCGTTGTTGTAACTGGTCCTTTGGAGGTTCAAAGACGCTGGCACGCGCAAGGACCATGACGAACTCCCCGTTCACACGGCCCAGGCGAGCCAGTACTCCCTCTCCCGCTTTGCATACCAACTTGACCGAGAGTCCGCCGGCGCTGCCTTCGGTAGGAATTCCATGCTCGGAAAATCCGGCGGGACCCAGTTTGCCGGCCAGGGAAGGAGGGCAAGCGCCGTCTCCGATGATCTTGATTTCGTTGGTTCGCTTGTCGATATGCTGGAGATCGCCATAGTAAACGCGCTCTTTGCTGAGTTGGGACAGAAGGAAAACCGTGAGCGCGGTATTGAAATCTCCGAGCGTAGAGGTTCCGTGGCCGTCCTCCAACATCATGCTTTGCGCAAAACATGTGGCCGAGTAATCATCCCCGAGACCAGGGAACGATTGAACGGTGTAGAAAGCGAAGCGGTCGCGCTCGACGATCTGCTTGAGAGCAAGGTAGAGGCGAACGGAGCGCTCATTGACCAGAGTTTCAGGGGGAATATCGCCGAAGAGATTCTTTAGGCGAGGTCTCAGTTTCTTGATTTGCTCCGGAGAGATGCCCTCGGCCGTTCGTATGATCTCCGTCGTATCGCGGGAATCGATATCCACCCCGAACACGCGCATCCACTGCGACGGGTCCGCCGCGCCGCAGGTTTGCCCCATGCCGCGGCCGCCGAAACTGCCAACCGTGGACATGTTAAGAGCGTTCTTCAGGTGGGCGCCTTGAGCAAAACTGACAACCTTTGCGATGCTCTCTGCGTCCTCAGCGTCCCCGTAGACGAACCGATGTTGCACTCCAATCTCAAGCAGGCCTCCGCGCAAGACAAGGCCGCCGACCGGTCTCCATCCTTGCGAGCCGGGATGCGTCCAAATCAGCACGCCTCTTCCGGTTGCGGCATAATCGCGGATCGCGGCGACCAGGTGCGCCGCCCAAACCCATGTTCCCGAAAAAAGAATTACGGCATCGACTCGATCTTCATGCTTCATCGTGCCCAGGGCAGTCTTGGCTTCCTCCTTCGTCGCCACCACGATCGGGTGCTCGACTAAGTGAAGTCCCGCGGCAATAAGCTGGGCTTTCGCCTTGGCGATAAGCTCTACATCAATGAACGGCGTGCCCATCGGATCCAGAAGGCCGTCCTTATGCACGCCGTAAACAATAAAACCTACCGTTGGCTGAACCACGCGTCTGCTCCTATGCGAGATAAGCTGGTGCTGTCGGGTGCTTGGAGTGCGCTCAACATGGAGCGCAAGTGATCGTACTGCGCCTTGACAGGCCGGTAGACTTCAGCCATTTCTTCATCGGGCGCAACGGTTTGCTCTTCCCGAACCATGTGTTTCACGGCTTGCGGGATTGAGGGGTAGAGTCCAACGGCGACGGCGGCAAGTATCGCGCCGCCAAGGCACACGGATTCCGGACAGCTCATCAAGTGGAAGGTGCGGCCGGTCATTGCCGCCCGCAACCTCATGCCCAGCGGGGAGCGAGACCCGCCACCGGTGGCATAGATATCCGCGGACTCACCCAACGCCCGGTCAAACATTCCGGTCATTGCGGAGAGTTCGCAGGCCACGCCCTCCAGGATTCCCTTGTAGATGTATCCGCGGTGGGAACTGCGAGTCAGCCCGAAGATTGCGCCGCGAGCGTGCGGGTTGAAGTCGGGGTTACAGGTTCCGATTAGATATGGAAGAACCAGCAATCCGCTGGGCTGCTCCGGCGCAAGCGACTCCAGGTCGACGTAACGCGCCTCCTCTGAGCCGCCGGAGTCATCCGCATCCGAGGGATAGAGGAGATCGTAAAACCACTGAAGCATGATCCCCGAGGGAAAGTATGCCAAGGTAATGAACTTTCCCGGGAGCACATGGCAGTAAGAGTTCAGATTGTAAGTCAGGGCTTCTTCATTCAAGTGGGGCTTATCGGAGGTTACAGCGATACACTCATAAGTGCCCATCGAATCGGAGACTCGCCCGGAGGCAATCACGCCCGTACCCAGAGAACCGCAAGCTTGATCGTGGCCTCCTACAACCATCGGAGTTCCCTGGCGAAGGCCAAGCGTGCGTGCGGCCTCAGCCGATAGCTCGCCCGCTATGGTTCCAGCGCCAATCGGGATAGGGAAGCAATCCGTCGACAAATTGAGAAGAGATAGAATCTCCTCTGACCAACGCTTGTTGCATATGTCAAAGGCCATGAACCTGGATGCGAGGGAGTAGTCGACATAAGGTGGAAGGCCGAGCTTGACCAGGATGTAACTTACAACGCTGAGAAAAATGGGTGCCCCGCGAAATAGCTCCGGTTCATGCTTGCGCAGCCATAGCAGTTTTGGAACGGGGTACATGGGGTGCGAAGAATGACCGGTCAGTTGAAAGAGACGCATGCGGCTCAGGTGCCGTTCGCACCAGTCGGATTCCTCGGCGGCACGGGTATCGATATTCAGAATTGCAGGACGCAAAGCGGTAGAGGCCGGATTCACCGGGATCAATGTTTCGCCGTGGGAGCTGAGGCAGACGGCCTCAATCGGATCATGCTGTTGCAGATCTTGGTGTTGCAGATTGGCGGCCGAGCGCGAGACAGCCTGCACCGCTTCCCAAAAAATATCGGGATTCATTTCCGCGAAGGAAGGCCGGGAGAATTCCGGGGCATACAAACGCGAGCATTGCGCCAGAATCTCTCCGGAGGCAGAGAACAGCACTCCCTTGCAGCGGCTCGATCCTATATCAATCGCGAGTAGGCTCATAGTGCTGTGTCCGCATTCAAAAGCAATCTCTTATCAGGCCCGCCTGAAGCGTGAATTCAAAGGAAGGCTCTTATCGGTGACGAGAGCTCTCGTCCCGTCTCTCTCTCGAAAATGCAAACTTCATTGGTTGTCACGGCAATTCTTTCGACACCGTGAAAGCCGGTTGGCGCCTCCAACAGCAGAGTGGACCATAGGTTGGACTGTCCCGTTGTGGATCGTAAAGGTAAGGCTCCATTGTTTTCCAATGCGGCCTCCACATGGGGTTGATCGCTGGATTGCGGCTGGAAATCAGTTCGCAGAGATGGCCGCCTCCCTCCAGCATGGAGACATGTCCCCATGCGCCGGTGAGACGAAATCCCGAACGCCCGTCCAGGAGGTTTTCCACCCGCTCGAAGGTGTTGGATTGCAAGCTGCTTGCCTTAGCCACGAAGGTGCTCACTTTCGAGAGATGCGCCGTCCAGCACGGTCCGGGCCTGGCGCAGAAATTCCCGCATATTGGTCGCCTGGAAAACATTGCGGCCAAAAAAGATGCCAGCGGCGCCGGCGGCAACCGCGCCGCGCACCACGTCCAGGGCGTCCGGGCTCCGGCTCCCGCCCAGCACAAGGATTGGAGCCGGGCACCCTTGGACCACAGATCGCATCGTCGCTACATCGCCTGTGTAGTCTGTTTTAATGACATCGGCTCCCAGCTCCGCGGCCATGCGCGTGTGGAGCCTCAGCCACTTGGGGTCGCTGGGATCGTGGATATCCCTGCCTCTGGCCAGAGTCTCAACAATGAGCGGAATTCCTATCCGCTCACATTCGCGAGAGACTGCGGCGTTGCGCTCCACTTCCTTGGTCTCGAAGTCGGCATCGCCTGTGCCTACAACCATGTAAGTAAGCACCGCGTCAGCGCCCAGGCGCAGCGCTTCTTCCGGTCTGGCCAACATGCAGCTGCGGTATACGCCTCGTTCGCCTTCCGAGAGCGAATTCCAAATCGTCGTCCAATCGATGCGCGCAATGATTCCGGGTGTTTTGCCGGGACACAGAGCTTCGCTGCAATGGCGCAGCAAGCCTAAGTTGAGAAGGATTCCGTCAACACTTGATTCTGCAAAACGCCTGATTTGCTCGTTCGGATTTTCCGTGCCGGTAATCGGTCCCAGCACCATCGCGTGATCAAAGGCGACCACGAGGGATCCATGTCCCGGCTCCCGCAGAATTCGATTGAGGCGAATCTTCTTACCGACGTCTTGCAAGCAAGCCCCCAGGCACCTCTTTCACGTGCAAATAGTCTATATAAAACTACATATATGTAGATAATATGTCAACAGTTGATATCTATTCGTATTCATTTGTGACGTGTTTTGAAGGGGAGAGGTTAAGATAATAGCTCCGTTTCGCATGGAAGTAGTTGACTATATGTTAGATCTACAACCACTCTGAGCGGCTCAGCGTACGCTCTTCTGGCCCGCGATGTGGCGTATTTCGCCCGTTTTCCATCCGTAGGGGTGCGCCGTTCGAGGGCTCTTGGAAGGACAAACCGATCAGATTCCGCTTCAAAACGAACTGGAAGCGGTGTCTAAGGGTAGAAAATCTGAACTTTACTGCTATGCTCGATATCGTTATGCTCGACAACGCTACCAGATGCCAAGCCGCCAGACATGGAGAAGCACAGCGTGCTCGTTGAAGAACGGCGCTTTCAAATTTGTGAAATTCTCTCCAGACAGCGCACGGTGAGCGCTGCGGAGCTCAAGAAGACGCTCAGGGTAACCGCGGCGACGATCCGGAGAGATCTGGCCGCTCTTGAACAGCAGGGATTGCTGGTTCGTTCCCATGGTGGCGCGGTTTCAAAGGCTTCCAGCACTAACTTCCAGCCTTCCTATGATGCTCTCCGGCGCACCAACCAGGAAGAAAAGCGCTTGATCGCGGAAGAAGCCGCCAAGTTGATTCTCGATGGAGACACGGTTTTTCTCGAAGGCAGCAGCACGGTTTTCGAACTGGCCTCGCTCCTGCTGCAGCGAAATCGTTTGACCGTTGTCACGAACTCGCCATTGATCGTTTGCCAGCTTCAGCGGTCTGCCACGATCAAGCTCATGTGTACGGGTGGCGACCTGCAGCACGATATCTTTTATTTTTCCGGGCCATGGGCGCAGCGTTCGCTCAACGAAATCCGGGTTGATAAGGCTGTTCTAGGGGTCAGCGCGATCGATCCCGCATATGGCATCTCGACTGCCAGCCAAGCCGAAGCAATGATCAAGAAGTTGATTGTGAAAGTGGCTAAGGAACGCATTGCGTTGGCGGACCACAGCAAGTTCGGGAATCAAGGATTCGCGTATGTTGGGCCGTCCACGGACATTCATACGCTGATTACAGATTCCGGCACCGCAGCGGCGGACATCAGCATGCTGAGAGATGCTGGAATTCAGGTGATTGTCGCCGGGCAATCCACCCCGAGGCAATCCTCCAGCGGCTTGGACACCAGGAAGTTTGCGGGGCGGTCCCACGCGCGGGCGAAGTAGTCACCGGTCCGAATGGCTACCGGTCGTATCGGCACGGGTTATCGGCAATGGTCCTGAGATCTGCCGATCCTTAGTGCGGGATGACCAAGTGCGGGATTTATCTTTAGTCCTTCAGAAGGCGTCAATGACGTCCACGACGATGGAATCCTGCACGTTGTGAAATTGTTATCTGTAGTTGTCTATGACGTAGATCAGCCAGTATGGGCGCGGTGAGCGTAGCGAACTGCGCCCATGCTGGCTCGTGCCTGGCTCTGGAGGCAGGACGTGGTGAGAGTGCAGAAGATCAGAGTGCCGGACACGGGACATCTGAGTTGGATCGTCGTGGATGGGGAGCATCTTCCAGTCACAGTGTTGAACGAGTACCTTCTTTATCTTCATCGGTTGAGGAGATCACCGAACACGGTGAGGGCTTATGCGCACCATCTGCAAGCCTTCTGGGCGTTCCTGGTTGAGCACGGTCATGACTGGCAACGCCTCAAGCTGACGCAACTGGCGGAGTTCGTGAGCTGGGTGCGGCATGCAAAGCGCACTGGTCGGGACCATCGTTCCGATGCCACGATCAATCTGATCCTCGCGGCCATCGGTTCGTTCTACGAGCACCAGGACAGGCTGGGGTGGAGACTGCGATCAGTCGCTCGCGCCGCTATGGAGCGAAGAGTCCGTACAAGCCGTTCCTGCACCACATCAGCCGGGCACAATCCCTTCGCCATGCGGTCATTCGTGTTCGTGCGATCAAGCGCTTACCTCGCGTGTTCTCGCCGGTCGAAGTTCAATCTCTGCTGGATGCGTGTACACGGTTGAGGGATCGTCTGCTGTTGTGTCTTCTCCATGAGAGCGGAATGCGAATCGGGCAGGCTCTCGGGCTTCGCCATGCAGACATACGCTCTTACGACGGCGCAATCGACATCGTACCCCGGGCAAATAGCAACGGCGCTCTGGCCAAGTCGCGCTCCCCGTATGTGGTGCATGTCTCGAAACCGGTGAATTAGAGATTTAGCGGTTACATTACATCCGGGTATCGCCTGGCCACCTCATGATTGCCACAATTGGAATCGAGGCTGCATTGCATCATTCCTCCCGCAGCGCCACTGTCGGTTCCACGGCCATCGCCCGCCGCACCGGCAAATAGCAGGAGCCCAGCGCCACAAGCGCCAGCGCCGCCGCCACTACCACGTAAGTGGCAGGATCCCACACGCTGACCACTACAAACCTGCCCACCGCTCGGGCCGCGAGCAGCGCCATGGCCAAGCCAATCCCCAGCCCCCATCCGATAATGAGCAAGGACTGCCGGTAAATCATCTGAAGCACAGCGCCGCGCGTAGCGCCCAGCGCCATGCGCAGGCCGATCTCGTGAACGCGCCGGCTTACCGAGTAGGAAACCACGCCGTAAAGCCCGATCACCGCCAGCGTCAAGCCCAGCGCGCCCATGATCGCTGCCAGCACAGCGCCAATCTGAAAGGTCAAAAGCCCACTGAACGTATAGAGGGCCTCGCGCATCGTCTGCACCTGAAACACGGGAAGATCGGGAGCGAGCGCGTGGACAGTCCTCTCGATCTCCGGCGCCAGCACAGCCGGATCCGCCTTCGCCCTTATCTGAAATGTCATCAGGGTGGTGCCGGCAATGTTTTGTGCATACGGGACATAGAAGAATGGCTTCGTCTTGCCCGCGAAGAACTGAAACTCGGCGTCGCGCGCAATTCCTAATACTTCCAGATCGCCACCTTTCCCGCCGTTCCGGTGGAATGTGCGGCCCAGCGCGTCCTGGCCGGGCCAGAACTTTTTAGCTGTGCTTTCGCTGACGATGGCCACAAGTCTGCCGTCCTCGTCGTCCGCGCCGGTAAAAGCGCGGCCGCGCAGAATGCCGATGCCCATCACCTTGAAATAGTCGGGCGTAACCACATTCAATCCAGCCTCCTGATCGGAGGAATTGACGGGAGCGGGCTGCCCGTCGATCGACAATTCGTCGTTGGATGTGGTGGAACTCATGGGAACGCTGATCGCGTGGCTTGCGTATTCCACCCCCGGTAGCCTTTGCAGGCGCTCCAGAATATTTCCGGCCAGGTCGCGCGCCTGCGCAGAGGTCATGCCGATCTCGCTGGCGTCGACGGTGAAGTTCATCACTTGATTGGGATTGAAGCCGAAATCCATGGTCTGCACGGCGGAAAGACTGCGCACAAACAGCGCCGCCACCACCAGCATCACCAGCGAAGAGGCCAACTGCATTGCCACAAGGCCGTCGCGGAGCCGATGGCGTCCATCGGTCACGCCGCGTCCGCCCTTGTGTAGCAGGGTGTTCGCATTCGTCTTCATAACGCGCAGGGCCGGAACGAACCCCACCGCAACGCCGGCCAGCAAAGCGATGGAAAACGAATAGAGGAAGATGCGCCAGTCGAAATCGAGGGAGAATGTGAGCGGAAACCCAAGGACGTTGAGGCCGTCCACCAGGCTGCTCGCCCACAGGCCCAAAATCACGCCTGAGACTCCGCCGACCAACGCGAGCGTGACACTCTCGGTGATCGTCTGGCGGATCAGGCGAAGCCGCTGTGCCCCCAGCGCCGCGCGGACCGCCATCTCGCGCTCGCGCGCGGTTGCGCGAACCAGAACCAAGTTGGCGAGGTTGACGCAGGCCAGCAGCAGCACCATGAGGGCGAGGGACAAAAACAGCGCCGCTATCGTATACACGGACTTGGCATTTCCGGAGCTGACGCGCAGGGCGGACTCCGGGTAGACCGCGATGCTGAGCTTCTTTTCAACGTCAGGGTGCTGGCGCATCATCTCGTGCGCAACCACGCTCAACTCGGCGTTTGCCTGCTTTAGCTCGACTCCGCTCCGGAGACGTCCAAAGACACGAAACACCCGGTACTGCCAGATGTTCAGGACGGTCGTGGGAGTGCCGGTAATCGTATCCTCCGACACGGGCAGATACGCCGCCACGCTCACGCCGTTCTGCAAGCCGCTGAAACCCTTGGGCGTCACGCCGACGATCGTCGTTGCGTGTCCATTTACCGTCACCGTCCGTCCAACCGCGTTCGGATCGCCGTTGAATTTCTGCTTCCAGTAATCGTAGGTGAGCACAATCTCCGGCCTGCTGCCCTGGACTTCTCCTTCGCCCGGCAAAAAGAGCCGCCCTACGGCGGGCTTCAGTCCGAGTCCCGAAAAGAAGTTGCCGCTGACGTACGAGGCGAAGACTCGCTGCGGCTGCTGGCTTGGCACCGCCAGCCCATCCAGCGAGAGCGAGTAGCCAAACACGCTGCTGAAGCTCCGGCCACTTTGGGAGCGGATCGCCTCGATCTCCGGCCAGGAGAAGTACTGCCCGAGAGGTCCATTGCTGTCGCGGTTGACCAGCGTCGTAATCTGCTCGGGGTTTGGCACGGGCAGCGGCTTGAGCAGGATCGAGTCGACCAAGCTGAAGATGGCGGTGTTGACGCCGATGCCCAGGGCCAGCGACAGAATCGCCATGGCTGCGAAACCGGGCTTCTTCAGAAATCCGCGAATCGCATAGCGTATGTCGGCGAGGACGCTTTCGATCGCCAAAGCTGCGTGGACGGCATGTACTCTCTCTTTCATGGCTACTGGATTCCCGAAGCGCAAACGGGCGGCGCGTAGCGCACGGTCCGGTGTCATCCCCTCGGCCATGTTGTCCTCAGTGCGCATTTCGAGATGCGAATGCAATTCCTCGTCGATCTCGCGGTCCATCTGATCACGCTTCGTCAACGCCCACAGCCTTCTCAAGAAACTCATCGAACCCTCCCGCTTACGCAAAGCGCATCATTGCCTGCACGCCCTTCATCAGCTGTTCCCAACCCTTCTCTTCCTCGCCAAGTTGTTTCCTGCCCAGGGTGGTCAACCTGTAAAACTTCGCGCGTCGATTGCCCTCGCGCAAGGCCCACTCCGAAGTGAGCCACCCGCATTGCTCCATGCGATGAAGAGCCGGGTACAGAGAGCCCTCTTCCACCTGAAGCAAATCGTCTGAGGCGCGTTGAATGTGGAGCGCTATTCCATAGCCGTGGAGGGTCCGGGTCTGGGCGAGCGTTTTGAGGATCAGAAGATCGAGAGTGCCTTGCAGGTCGTTTCTGGCCATATCCTTATACCCCTACGTCTTGGTATATAGACTGGGCGACCCGATACCTAAATGTCAAGGTATGCTTTTAAGTCGGTTTTTAGCTCGGTTTGAAGCCTGTGCTCCGCATCAATTCACGCCGCTGTTGTTAATAGCCTTGGAGCAGAATTACGCGGGTGTTTCCTGGTTCCGGTCGGTTGTCGCCGATCCGGAAATT
>DASRRN010000411.1:0-23667 GCA_035695685.1 Acidobacteriaceae bacterium
CACCAGGGCTAAAGCCCTCATTTGCAAGATAAAGCGTTCACGCGGGTTTGAAAACCCGCTTCCCCGGACTGAAGTCCGGGGCTGGCACGGATCATGCTGTAGCCTGTCACAAACTATGGTGCCTAGCTAGGGTCCGCTGCCTGCCGCCCTGGTATTGAAATATGTAGAAACTCCATGCCCAGGACGCTAGTCCTGGGTACATCAAGAAACATGATTGAGTCCCGAAGGGACGGCTGAAGGAGGATTGCGGCGCGGCCCATTTTTCAGCCGTCCCTGCTGGACTGGTCGTATTTCAAATCCAACCCAGGACTAGCTCCCGGGCTAAGCTCAGCCGTCCCTTCGGGACTAAATTCCCAAATCCCGGTTCACCCATGCCTCTAAGGGGCCATGGCCTTCACTGCAAGTGGGCAGGTTCCAGCGAGGCCGTCATCCCCCGTCCGAGGAGCGACCCTTCTTCTACCACTAATTGTTCGACTGCAATCGACAACTGGCGCCCCAGCTCGAGAAAGTTCTCCCTCCAGTGCTCTGCGGCCTTGGCTTCGAAGCTCATGAGGAAGCGGTTGGATTTGATCAGGATGTCATACCAGATGTTTTGCGCCTGCCATAGGTTGAGCTCGAAGGGAAGTTCGCGCAGAGTACGAGCCAGGGTGAGCGCGTGATCGAGATTATCAGTTTCCAGCGGCTTGGCCTGGAGATAAACCATGGACCGCTTCATGTGTTGATCGGTCAGGTAGCGGAGTGCGTGGCTCTCCAGCACCACCCCGTCTGACTTGGCCAGAGAAATCAGGGAACGGACCCGGGGGAGATTAATGGGCTCTTCTTCCAGGGCTCGCCGCAAGCCCGCATTGATCGCGAATCCGGCAGCCATGGTGAGCGCCGGCGGTTTGGGAAGACCGGACGCGTTCAAAAAGTGTAGGAGCGAGGCATGTTCCTCGTAGATTTTGACCAGGCTGTCTTCGACCTCGCTGAGCGTGGCATTCAAGATGAAACGCAGAATACGCCGCTGATCGTCCTTGAAAAGGGAAGCCAGAGAGTAGGGACTGCCGCCAAAGAAGCTATCGATAAGGCGCACCACTTCGGGCAGGTTCGCCTGGGTGACAGCGGCGCTGCATTTCTGCTTGAGGTCGTCGAAGGCAGCGAGATCCTGCGGAGTGGAGCGTTCGACTGCGGCGGTCACATTGTGATCGCCGAAATGAAGGGCGGCGAAGGACACCTCCTCTGCCTCTTCGGTGAGATTAGAGCTGATGCGGCAACGGCCAATAGCGAGGCGTGCACGTCCCGACGTGACGTTCTCGTAGTCGAGACGGCGGATGGTGTAGCAAAAAAGGACCGTTTCCTCAGGATAGCTGCCAAAGACAGAGGAGATGGCGTAATGTGCGGCCACCTGCTCCAAATTAACCTCCATTGGCTTAACCAGGCGCTTGTAAATATCGCCGCCGTCTTTCCATTGCGGGCTGTTGCATTTGGCCTGGCGCAGGCGCTCCACAAATTGCCATTCGAGTAGAGCGCAATTGAGGCCGAAGATGTCTGCGGCCAGGCGCAGCGCACGTGCCGCATAAGCCATCACCTGAACCGTCTCGATGCCCGAGATATCGTCAAAGAACCAGCCGCAACTGGTGTACATCAGTTGGGTGTGCCGCTGCATCTCCATGAGCTTGAGAATCAGGGTTCGTTCGTCAGCCGAGAGTTCGCGCTGCGCCTGGGTGGCGAAGAACTGGTTGATCGCCTCTTCCGCTCCACCTGTCCCAGCAGCGAGAATGACCGGGATGTACGCGTCGCGTGCGGCCCAGACATCGTTGAGCAGGCCGCTGGCCATGCTTTCGCTCAGTGGGGCGACGGTATCGCGAAGCCAGTCGAGGGCGGAGCGAAGCGGTGCGCGCCAGCGCTGGTTCCAGCCCTGGCGGCCACCGTTGCACCCACAGTCCGAACGCCAGCGCTCGATTCCATGGGCACAGCTCCACGAGGTGTCCTCGACAATCTCCGCCTCCCATGTGGGCGGAAACTGAGCCAGAAACTGGCCGTAATTGATCAGGCGCCCGAGCTTCTTGTCTTCGATGAAACGCAAAGCATAGGAGAGAGCCATTTCGCCATGCCGATGGTGGTGGCCGTAACTCTCGCCATCCGTGGCCACATGCGAAATCTGCGGCGTGGGGTCACTGGGGTCAAAGCCGCGAGCCAGCCGCCAGGCGAAGTTTTCGCCGTTATAGAGAAGGCCCTCAAAGGCGATGGCGCGCGATTGGGGTCCATTGTAAAAGAACACCGCAATGCTGCGGCCGTCCTTCAGTCGAACCAGATAGGGATGGTTAGGATTTACAGAGGCATTGGGAGTCTCTGTCCACCGAGCGACGGCGCCATCCAATCGGTCGAGAACCGGCTGCATTGTGGTTTCCGCGCGCTCGCGAACACGGGCACATTGGTGGGGCGCAAGAATGGTGAAGAGAATCCCATTTTGTGCCAGCAGGTCCAGGGTTTCGTTATCCACTGCGGTTTCTGAAAGCCACATGCCTTCCGGTGCGCGCCCGAAGCGGTGCCGGAAATCGGCGATGCCCCAGCGAATCTGGGTTACCCGGTCACGCGTGATGGCCAGGGGCATGATGACGTGGTTGTAAACCTGGGCCATTGCCGACCCATGCCCTTCATAGCGCAGCATGCTTTGGCGGTCGGCGTCGCGGATCATGCGATAGGTTCGGGGCGCGTTCTCTTCCAGCCATGAGAGCAGAGTTGGGCCGAAATTGAAGCTGATACGCGAATAGTTATTCATAATGCGGATGATCTGATTCTCGCCATTGACTATGCGCGAGGCGCCGTTGGGCGCATAACATTCCGCAGTGATCCGTTCGTTCCAGTCGTGGTAGGGAGCAGCCGAATCCTCGGTCTCGACGGTTTCGAGCCAGGGGTTTTCTCGCGGCGGCTGATAAAAATGGCCGTGAATGCAGATGTAGTGCTCCGCGGGCATCGACTGATCGGACATAAAATCAATGATAGCTGAGGGCCCTGAACTGGCCTGCGAACCCAATGGAACACCAGATCGGAACGCCGCTCGAGGGACTTCCCTTCGATTCAATCAGATTCTTCCCAGCGACCCGGGCGGTAGTTCACAAGCTCGCCACAAATACCAGCTCGCTACCGAGCGCCACGGTTTCCAGCGCGCCGCCCGCCGTTGCATCTGCTCCGGCTTGGGCAGCATATCGACGGTGATCGGCTTGCCCGCCTTGACTCTGCCGAACGTCAGCAGATAACCCTTGCGGATTCCATAGTCCGTGCCAGGAAAGACATCTGGCCTTCCCAGGCGAAAGATAAGCAACATCTCAGCGGTCCAGGTGCCGATGCCGCGCACCCGGCCCAGCCGCTCGATAATCTCCTGGTCACTCAAGCGGCGAATTACACCCAGCGAGGGCACAGTGCCGTCCAGCGTCTTGGCGGCGAGATCGCGCAGAGAGAGAAGTTTGCCCTGCGACAGGCCGGCGGCACGAAGCATCTCATCTGGCACGGCAAGTAGTTGCTCCGGCTGCGGATGCAAATCGCCGAATAAAGCCAGCAAACGTCCCAGGATGGCCCTGGCTGCGTTGGCGTGCAGTTGCTGGTACAGAATAGCTTCGAGCAGCGCCTCAAAGGGCGAGTGGGTACTCTTCACGCGCAAAGCAAAGGGACCGACACGTTCGATCAACGCGCCCAGCTTGGCGTCCGCCATGGCTAATTGCCGGAGCGCGAGTGTAACTTCGTAGCGCACCGGGCGGAGGCCATCGTCCATCAAAACATTTTAACTTCAGCCCGCGTACCGGAGATGCAAACAGGCCGATCATCGCGAGTCTCGCCAGTTGCGCGCGGCTTCTTTCTGAAATGATTCCTTTGTTGCGGTCACAGATTCCGCTTCGAGCCCTCCCGGAGTTGCCTACCCCCTCCGGTTTGCTGGTATATTCAACTTTCCGAGCTTGATACGGAGAGATGGAGTCCGGATCAGCGTCTGGATCAATTCGCGAAGAATCGTAGCCGAGCCTTTCTTTTTACACCACGGAATCTGAGGAAGCAGGGACTCATCCAATGGCGCAGATTTTTGACCGGAGTGCTAACGCGCTAGCCCGCGCGAGCCTGGTCCTGACGGGGTTGATTGTCATAGCCCTCGGAGTCACCCTCGATCAATTGCAATACTCACCATGGGTCACCAGGCAGGGGCAGCGCGCCGAACAACCGGTGCCTTTCAGCCATAAGCATCATGTCATGGGGTTGGGACTACAGTGCCAGTATTGTCACACCTCAGTCGAGAAGTCGAGCTACGCGGGCATTCCCCCGACCAGGACGTGCATGAATTGCCATGCGCAGATCTGGACCAACGCTGACCTGCTGCAGCCGGTAAGGACCAGTTGGGCTACGGGCGACTCGATACCGTGGATCAAAATCCACGATCTGCCTGACTTTGTTTATTTCAATCACGAAATCCATGTGAACAAAGGCATCGGTTGCTCCTCCTGTCATGGGCGTGTCGATCTTATGCCGTTGATGTATCAGCAAAACTCGCTGCAGATGGAGTGGTGCCTGAACTGCCATCGCAACCCAGGCAAGAACCTTCGCCCTACCAGTGAGATTTACAACATGGCATGGGAGGCGCCCACGAGTCAGAAGCCGGTGTGGTGCGGGAGTACGGGCCTGAAGGATGGCGTTCCTACAGCGCAGACAGTAAGCTGCACCACGGTCGATCCCAGCGAAGCAGGCGCCCAGGTGGCCTCACTGAACATGTTGCCAACCGGATTGCACGGTCAAGCAACGAGTGACGCGGCGGGGGTGACGATTCCGTCGACCTTGCAGTATGTGAAGCTCACCGACCAGGAATCGCTGGGCAAATACCTGGTCCAGCAATATCACATCCGCACGCCCCAAGAATTGAGCAGTTGCGAGACATGCCACCGATGAGCGAGATGAAGCTGAGCGAGATGAAGCGTAATAAACAGGAATTGACGCTGGAAGCCGCCAGGGCGAAGCTTGCCGGCCAGACGGGGAAGAAGTACTGGCGCAGCGTTGACGAGTTGGCCGACACACCCGAGTTTCGCGAGATGGTGCAGCGTGAATTTCCCACCCAGGCTGCCGAGTGGACCGACCCCGTATCGAGGCGCGGTTTCCTCAAAGTGATGAGCGCTTCGCTGGCGCTGGCGGGGCTTTCCGGCTGTACCAAGCAACCGGATGAGCCGATCTACCCATACGTGAAGGAACCGGAAGACTTGGTGCTGGGGCGTCCGGTGTATTTTGCCACCGCAATGCCTTTCAACACGGGAGCGGTGCCTCTGCTGGTCAAGAGCGACGCCTATCGGCCGATCAAGCTGGACGGTAATCCTGATCACCCCTTCAACCGCGGCACTTCGGATCAGTTAAGCCAGGGTTCGCTACTTGATCTTTACGATCCTGACCGCTCCCAGAGGGTGATCTGTCGGGGTGAAGTTCGCCAGTTTGCGGCTTTCCTTGCCGTATTCCGAGCCATGCTGGCGGACAAGAAGGCCAACGGAGGTGCGGGGCTCTATATCCTGAGCGACACCGTGACCTCTCCGACGCTGGCAGCGCAATGGAGGGCGGCGCAGCAGAGTTATCCCAATGCCAAGTGGCTGCAGTGGGATCCGATCAACCGCGATTCGGCCTATTCGGCCTCAAAGACTGCTTTCGGCGACTACTACGACGCCCAGTATCGCCTGAAGGACGCCGACGTGATCGTCTCTCTCGACTCAGACTTTCTCTCCGGCATCACCCATCCCGGATTTCTTCGCCTGGCCGGCGACTACGCCAGTCGACGCAAGCTGGCGGATGCAAGCGACCCCATGAACCGGCTGTACGCGGTCGAAAGCGCACCCAGCACGACCGGCTTCAAGGCCGAACATCGCCTGGCGCTCAGGGCCGGTGAAGTAGCGGCTTTTGCGGCGGCCTTGGCTGCTGCAGTGGGAGCAGGTGGGTCCAGTGCGCAAGCACCCTCCGGCCCCGCGGGCAAATTTCTCTCGGCCGCAGCAGCTGATCTGAAGGCAAACGCAGGCAAGTGCGTAGTCATTCCCGGCGAGCAGCAGTCGCCGGAAGTACATCTGGCTGCCATTGCCATCAACCAGGCGCTGGGCAATGTGGGCAAGACGGTCGTTTACACCGAGACAGTGAATCCAATGCCGTCAATCCAGGGACAGGATATTGTCACCCTGGTGAATGACATGAATGCGGGCAAGGTCGACTGGCTGCTGATCCTGAATGCCAACCCGGTATACACCGCGCCAGTGGACCTGCATTTTGAACAGGCACTGGGCAAGGTGAAGATGACGGCGCACCTGGGTTCGCATTTTAACGAAACCGCGGTGGTTACGGAATGGCATATCAACGGGACTCACTTTCTGGAGAACTGGTCGGACACGCGCGCATATGACGGCACGGCAACTGTGATCCAGCCCATGATCGACCCGCTATACGGCGGCAAGTCGGCGCATGAGGTGGTTCAGTCCATGCTGGACAGTCCCGACGTGTCTGCCTACGAGGCGGTGCGGAAAACCTGGCAGGCAAGCCTGGGAACCGGAGATGCGGAATTCGCCTGGCGCAAGGTACTCCACGACGGGATGGTGGGGGGAACGGCTTACCAGCCGAAGACGGTTTCCGCCAAAATTGGCGATCTGCCGGTCGCCGCGGCAAGCAACCCGGATGGAACGGTCGAGGTTATCTTCCGCGCGGATCCTAACATCTACGACGGGCGCTATGCGAATGTAGGTTGGCTGCAGGAAGTACCCAAGCCGGTGACTAGCATGTCGTGGGACAACGCGGCCTTGATGAGCTACCGCACGCTGGCGAAGTTTGGACTGGCGGAACAGGACGTGGTGGCGATCGAATCGAACGGGAACACCCTAATGGCTCCAGTCATGGCGGTACCCGGTCACGTAGATAACTCGGTCACGCTGTCCCTGGGCTATGGACGCCGCAATGGGGGCCGTGTGGCCGGCGGGTTGGGATTTAATGCGTACGCGATTCGAACCTCCAACGCTTTGCTTTTCGCCTCCGGCGCGACCATGAAAAACACCGGCAAGACATACGAGTTTGCAGTGACCAAGAGTCACTACACGGATCACCGCTCCATCATTGCCGGTGGAGATGGTTCAAGTGACCACTCGCTTGAAGGCAACGAGGCCATGACGCGCGGCATCGTTCGTTCCGCAACCCTGGACGAGTTCAAGCAAAACCCCAACTTCGCCCACGAGGAGGAGTGGGTCCCCGACGATCCAGAGGCGGACGAAAGCTTATTCAGCAACTGGCGCTATGACAAGAACGCCTGGGCGATGGCCATCGATATGAACTCCTGCGTCGGCTGCAATGCCTGCATTCTGAGTTGTTACGCAGAGAACAATATTGCAGTTGTGGGCAAGCACAATACCCAGACCGGCCGCATCATGCAGTGGCTGCGTATCGATACCTACTTCGAAGGCGATCTGGACGCGCCCAGGGCGCATTTCCAGCCCATGGCCTGTCAGCATTGCGAGAATGCGCCCTGCGAGCAGGTTTGCCCGGTGGGGGCTACGATACACTCGCCTGAGGGCCTCAACGTCATGATTTACAACCGTTGCGTGGGCGTCCGCTACTGCTCCAACAACTGTCCTTACAAAGTGCGCCGCTTCAACTTCCTGCTCTTTTCCGATTTCGAGACGGAGAGCCTGAAGCTGATGCGCAATCCGGACGTGACCGTGCGCAGCCGTGGCGTAATGGAGAAGTGCACATACTGTTTGCAGAGGATCAGTGCCGCCAAGATTGCGGCGGATAAGGATAATCGCGAAATTCGCGATGGTGAAGTGGTGACCGCCTGCCAGCAGGCTTGCCCCACGGGGGCCATCGTTTTCGGCAACATCAACGATCGGGCCAGCAAAGTGGCCAAGTTGAAAGCGCAGCAACGAAGCTACGGCGTGTTAGCGGACTTGAACGTTCGTCCCCGCACTACCTATATCGCGGAAGTCTTCAACCCCAATCCGGATTTGGCCGAGGCGCGCACCGAGCACGCGCCCGAAAAAAGTTGAAAGGTTAGCGCAGCATGGCGACCAAACCAGAACTACCGGTAAACGATCCGCACCTGGATCCGAAGACAGGCGAATTTCGGGTCATTCAGCCCGGGTTCACTTTCAAGTCGGTTACGAATGTCATTTCGCGTATCGTGCTCACCCCCCACACGCCCTGGTTTTGGTTCCTCGGGTTTATGTTGGGGGGCAGCCTCTGCATCATGCTGTTTACGGCAGTGACGTGGCTGTTCCTTAGGGGTGTCGGTATCTGGGGCGTCGACATCCCGGTAGGGTGGGGATTCGCCATCATCAATTTCGTCTGGTGGATCGGTATCGGCCACGCTGGCACGCTTATTTCAGCGATCCTGCTGCTTTTTAAGCAGCAATGGCGCAACTCCATCAGCCGCTTCGCTGAGGCGATGACCATCTTTGCCGTGATGTGCGCCGGAATGTTCCCACTGATCCACGTCGGGCGACCCTGGCTGGGTTACTGGCTGTTTCCTTACCCCAATTCCATGAACGTGTGGCCGCAGTTCCGCTCCCCACTGCTATGGGACGTCTTCGCGGTTTCCACTTATGCCACCATCTCCGTGGTCTTCTGGTATGTGGGCATGATCCCGGACTTGGGGACAATGCGCGACAACGCCAAGACCAAAATGGCCCAGTATATCTATGGCATCATTTCTCTCGGCTGGCGCGGCTCGGTAAGGCACTGGATGCGCTATGAGACCGCCTCCCTGCTTCTGGCCGGCCTGGCGACTCCCCTCGTATTGTCGGTGCATACCGTCATCAGCTTCGATTTCGCGGTTGCGATTCTGCCCGGCTGGCATACCACCATCTTTCCTCCATATTTTGTAGCCGGCGCTATCTACTCCGGTTTCGCCATGGTACTTACCCTGGCTATTCCAATCCGAGCCCTCTACCACCTGGAAGGCCTCATCACCATCCGCCACATCGACAACATGTGCAAGGTGATGCTGGCCACCGGCCTGATCGTCGCCTACGGCTATGGCACGGACCTCTTCTTTGCCTGGTACTCCGCCAGTCACTGGGAATTTTTCATGATGTGGAACCGTATGTTCGGGCCCATGGGCTGGATCTATTGGTTGCTGATCACCTGTAACATCGCCCTTCCGCAATTGTTGTGGTTCCGAAGATTTCGTGTCAGCCCGGGCAAGGTGTTCGTTATGTCGTTGATCATCAATTCGGGAATGTGGTTCGAGCGGTTCGTCATCATTGTGACCAGTCTTTATCGTGACTTCTTGCCCTCTTCTTGGGGTACCTACAAAGCCACGCGATGGGATTATGCCACCTTCATCGGTACCCTGGGTTTCTTTACCGCCCTGTTCTTTCTCTTCATCCGGCTATTGCCCATGATGCCCATGTCGGAAATACGGATGTTGCTGCCTCAGGCCAAGGGGAGGCCGGAGCCGGAACCCCTGGAGGCGGGTGACTGATGCCTGTGCGCGAAGGAATCTACGGACTGCTGGCGGAATTCAATACCCCCGGCGAATTGGTGGCGGCCGCCAGGACTTCTTACGGCTCCGGATGGCGCCGGCTGGACTGTTACACTCCTTACCCGGTCGAAGAGGCGGCCGAGGCAATCGGCTTCCATCGCAACTATGTTCCCCTCGTTTGCCTGGTTGGCGGCTTGATTGGGCTCGCTGCCATGTTCCTCATGGAGACGTGGGTCGCGGTCTTTGCTTATCCGCTGAACATCGCGGGCAGACCACTGTTTTCCTGGCCGGCCTTCGTCATACCGGCGTATGAGTGGACCATTCTCTGGGCGGGCCTTTCCGCCGCTTTCGGCATGCTGGCGATGTGTGGTTTGCCCGCGCCCTATCACCCGCTTTTCAACGCTCCAAATTTCCGCACCGGCGCAACTACGGACAAGTTCTTTCTTTGTCTGGAAGCGAACGATCCCAAGTTCGAGCTGGAGGAATCACGCAGCTTTCTGGAAAGTTTCGAGCCGGTTTCGGTGGTGGAGGTGGAGTATTAATCCAATGAAGCGAATTCGCCTCCCTGTCGCCTCGTGGCTCCTGGCCATGGGTCTTGTCACCCTCGCTTGTGCAGGCTGCCGTCAGGATATGCAAGACCAGCCCAAGTTCGTTCCTCAGCGCAGCACGACTTTTTTTAATGATGGCCGTTCAGTCCGGCCGCAGGTTGCGCACACTGTCGCTCGCGGACAGTTGAAGGAGGACAGCTTCTTCTATAGCGGCTTGATCGAAGGCAAGGAAGCTGACATGCTGCCTTTTCCTGTTTCCATGCAAGTGCTGGCGCGCGGCCAGGAGCGGTTCAACATCTATTGCACGCCCTGTCATTCTCGAGTGGGTAACGGCGCCGGAATGATCGTGCAGCGGGGTTATAAGCCTGCCGGCAACTTCCACTCTGCGCGAATTCTTGCCGAGCCGCTGGGCCACTACTTTTACGTGATGACCAACGGATACGGAGCCATGCCGGATTATTCCTCCCAGTTGACCCCAGCGGACCGATGGGCGGTGGCAGCTTATATCCGGGCGCTGCAGATCAGCCAAAACGCCTCGGAAGCAGACGTTCCTTCGGGGGTCCAGGTACAGAATCTCAAAGATATCGCCGAGCGGGAGGGGTTACCCGAATCTTTTGCTCAACCGTGGTCGCTGCCCGCAACTGCGGTCTCCGCCCAACCACCCGACGCCAGCCAGGGGACACCGGGGATGGCGCCGGCGACGGGAGACAGCCCTTTGCCTGCGTTGAGTCAGCCCAGCGGCGGTGCGGCTACCAATGGCAATGCTGCGAAGCCGAAGGGCTTGCAATAGGTACTTATGGCATTTTGCTCTTACGTTATGTGGCTATACCCGCGATGAACGGCCATTCTTTGATGGAATGCCCGCGTAGAGTTCAGTTGCTTCATTAAACCAATAGCGAAAACGCCACAGGAAAAAACATGGCTCACGAACAACACGCAAAGTCGCTACCCTCCGAGCTGAACGCCCCGTTGCTGCTGAATAGCTGGCGTCGCCGGGCGATGCTTGTGGGCGTAGTATTTGCCGTTTTGTCGATCATCCTCGCGATCCTGGCCGCGACGATCGACCACGACGGCATCAATCACCTGCTGCGCTCTTATTTGCTTGGCTTTATTACCTCCTGGGGCTTTACGGTGGGTGGCCTGGCGTTGCTCATGGTTCAGTATCTGAGCGGCGGAAAGTGGGGCTTGCTGGTGCGTCGCCCGCTGGAGGCGATGTCACGTTGCCTCCCCGTGGTCATGGTCATGTTTCTGCCCATAGGCTTCTCCATGAAGAAGCTGTACCTTTGGGCAAAGTTCAGCAACCCCGCGGAGGCTTACCGGCAGCATCTGATCACGCACGAGCAGGCACATGCCATTGCCTACAAGCATCCCATGCTCAGCATTCCCAGCGTCTGGATACAAACCGTGGTCTGCTTCGCGATCTGGTTTTTGTACATGTACCTGCTCAACCGCTGGGGCTTGCAGCGCGATGCCGACCCGCATCCCAACGTTCGCTTTTGGCAGGTCAGGCTGGAGAATATCAGCGGCTTCGGCGTCGTAGTCTATTCCATCACGATGAGTGTTTGCGCAATCGACTGGGTCATGTCGCTTGATCCAACATGGTACTCGTCTGTTTACGGGTTCCTCTTCCTGGTCGGGCAGGGCTATGCAGTGTTGGCTCTCTCGATCATCACCGTGCTTAGGCTTTCCCCGGCGGAGCCGATCAAAACAGTGCTGCGCAAAACTGAGCAGCACGACCTCGGCAAACTGGCCTTCGCCTTCGTCATGCTGAATATCTATCTCGCCTTTTCGCAATTTCTCATCATCTGGTCGGGAAACCTGCCCGAAGAGATTCCGTGGTATCTCGATCGCATCCGCGGTGGTTGGGGCGTAATTGGTTCGTTGGATTTCGTATTTCACTGGTTAATCCCCTTCACGTTGCTCCTCTCGGCTGACCTTAAGCGCAATAAGGAGCGACTGATCCTGGTATGCAAGGTGATGATCTTCGCCCGCTGCTGGGATGGTTTTTGGCTGATCGAACCGAACTTCGCCGATGCCCGGCGCAACCTTCATTTCAGCTTCGGCATTTTGGAGTATATGACCGTTCCGGTGGCTGTGATCTCCTTGTGGATGTGGTTCTATTTCGGCCAACTGAAGAAGCGGCCGTTGATCCAGACGAACGATCCTCATCTGGACGAGATTTTGGAGGCCGAGCATGCCCACGCCTGATCCTCACGAGCCGGAAACATCCAGGAGCGTCTCCGAAGGCTATGAGATTACTGACGCCAACGTCTTCGACGTGGCCGTTTTCCTCACATCGCTAGGGGTATTTGCCATCGTCGCCTTCATTTTCTGCTTTGGTATGGGCAAGGTGATCAACACCGCCATTTTGAAGCACGACGGGCCACCGAATAAATGGAATACGATTGGTGCCCAGCCCGCAGGCAAGCGGGAAAATATGACCTCGGACGCAGTGCTCGAGCAGCAGCAACTCCGCCAGATGGTACAGCGCTTCCCCACGCCGCGGCTGCAAACCGATAACGGCGACCAGGACACTACAGACCTGCATGCTCGCGAAGATTTGTTGCTTGACCACTACAGTTGGGTTGATCGGCAGCAAGGGAAGGTACGCATCCCCATCGCACGCGCGATGGAGTTGCTGGTCCAGCATGGTCTTCCTGTAGCCCCCGCGGAGCCGACCGAACCGCTGATGGCGGGTGACAAAATCCCGGTGGTAACCGAGCCGCTCACCGATGGTTTCGCCCGCACAGGCTACGAGCAACACTACATGGAAATGGTGCAACAAAGACGGCTGTCCGGAGTAAAGCCCGGCGACCAGGCGGTTCTCGGAGCGAATCACTGATCAGCTTTTGTAGGCGGGATAACGCCCGGATGGCGACGCGAGGCAATGGGTAGACCTGGAAACCGGAACCTCAGACAGCAAGCTGTACCGCAAATTGTTGAGCAACTCGCAATGACCCTGGATCGCGAACGCCCCGGAGGGGGATTTACCATGAAGGCAGAGTTTCAGGGGAGCAGGAGCTGAAATGTGGAGAGACAAGATTCCCTTTAGGTTTTTATCGAACCCCTCGAGCTGGATCGCGGGCTTCGCCCTGGTGCCGATACTGATGTTTGCCGCAGTAGCCCCTGGGTTGGCTCAGGTTTCGCCCTATGGCGAAAAGAGCATGGGCGATCCGGCCCAGGATCATCTGCCCGATATTCTGAACACAGTTAAGATCACTCAGCGGTTGGGCCAACAGTTGCCCCTCGATGCTCCGTTTCGCGACGCGACAGGCAAGGCAGTCAAGTTGGGAGACTACTTCGGCAAGCATCCCGTGATCCTCTCGCTGGTCTATTACCAGTGCCAGGTCCTATGCTCGGAAGATCTGAATGGCCTGGTTAGCGCGCTCGAGATGGTGAAACTGACGCCAGGCAAAGATTTCGACATCGTCGTGGTGAGCATCGACCCCTCCGAGGGCTCGGCAGTGGCCGCGGCCAAGAAGGCGACCTATGTGAAAAAATACGGCCGGCCGGATACGGCCGCCGGTTGGCACTTCCTGACCGGTACCCAGCCTGCGATCAACGCCCTGGCTCAGGCTGTCGGTTTTGGCTACGTCCGCCTCCCCAGCGCCGCCGGTCAAATGACGCAGTTTGCCCATCCCACCGCGATCGAGGTGGTGACACCGGAGGGTCGGATGGCGCAGTACTACATGGGCGTCGAGTATTCGCCGAAGGATCTTTTGCTGGGACTGGTCGAAGCGTCGCACCACACCATCGGTACGCCGGTCGACAATCTCATGACCTATTGCTATCAATATGATCCGAAGCTGAACCGGCACAGCCTGGTGATTGCCCGAATCGTGCAAATAGCATGCCTGATGACCGTCTTTGGTTTGGGCAGCTTCATGGTCGTGAATTTTCGCCGGGATGCCAAACAAGCCGCGGAGCTGCAAGCGGGACCAACGCGAACGGATAAAGGGTAACGATGCATTTTATAAGCCCGGTACTGTGGCAATTTCTCGTAAAGTGGCTGAGCACCTTCCCTCTCTTTCCTCCGGAAGCCTCGACCATTTCGATCCAGATGGACGCTTTCTTTTTTTTCCTGCTGCTGGTGACGGCCCTCGGCGTGCTCATCGTAGCCGCCATGGTTATTAGCTTCTCTGTCATGTATCGCAAGGAGAAGAATCCGGTGGCCACGCAGATTGAAGGCTCCACTCTTCTCGAAGCCACGTGGACGATCATCCCATTGGCCCTGTTCCTGGTCTGCTTTGTTTGGGGCGCACTGCTGTATTTCCGTATTTACAACCCCCCGACAAACGCGATGAATATTTATATCGTGGGCAAGCAGTGGATGTGGAAGGCCGAGCATCCCGGCGGCCAGCACGAAATCAATTCGCTGCATATCCCGATCAATCGGCCGGTGCAGTTGACCATGATCTCGCAGGATGTATTCCATAGCTTCTCGGTCCCGGCCTTCCGGATCAAACGCGAAGTCATCCCCGGCCGCTACTCGACAGTTTGGTTCGAGGCCACCAAGCTTGGGACATACCACTTGTTTTGTACCCAGTACTGCGGCACGAACCACTCGGCGATGGTCGGTGAAGTTTTCGCCATGACCCCTGAAGACTACAAGGCGTGGACTGCCGGTAGCACCAGCGGCAGTTCCCTGGCGCAAAACGGGGAGCGCTTGTTTGCCAGCCTTGGCTGCAACTCCTGCCACTCCGGCGAGGCGACGGCGCGAGGCCCCAATCTGGCCCAGGTCTACGGTTCCCGGTTGCAACTCGCGAATGGCTCCACGGTGATTGCGGACGACGCTTTTCTCCGCCAAGCCATCCTTACCCCATCGACGCATGTCGAGGCAGGGTATGCGCCTATCATGCCTACGTATCAGGGTCAGGTCAGCGAGGAAGGCGTGATCGATCTGGTGGAATTCATCAAGAATCTGAATTCAAATTACCGTGTTCAGCAGACGACAGCAGCGGCTACTCAACCGCCGGCCGGGCAGGGCAGCCCGGTCACCGCCGGCTCCCAATCGCCGGCGGAGACCGCTCAGAAATCTCCAAGACCATCGGGGGGGGTGAAGTAAATGAGCACGAGTCTTAGTCTTCCAGACCAGCAAGAGGCGACTCTGCCCAAGCTAAACTACCTGAACACTGAGTTTGGCTTGAAGAGTTGGCTCCTCACCCGCGACCACAAGCGAATTGCTCTGCTCTATCTGGTCACGATCGCCTTCTTCTTCGCCATCGGCGGCACGGCGGCAGCCTTGATGCGACTGGAGCTGTTGACTCCTGTCGGTGATCTCGTGTCTTCCGACACCTACAACAAACTGTTCTCGATCCACGGCATCATCATGGTGTTTTTCTTTTTGGTGCCGGTAGCGCCCGCCGTTTTGGGGAATTTTCTAATTCCTATCATGATCGGCGCGAAGGATGTGGCCTTCCCAAAGCTCAACCTCTTGAGCTATTACCTTTTCGCCACCGGTGGCTGCATTGAACTGTTCACCATCCTGCAAGGCGGCATAGATACCGGATGGACTTTCACAACTCCTCTCAGCACGCATTATGTGAACACAAACGTTATTAGTGCTGCCATGGGAATTTTCATAGCAGGCTTTTCCTCCATATTGACCGGACTCAACTTTATCGTCACCATTCATCGGCTGCGCGCGCCTGGCATGACGTGGTTTCGATTGCCCCTATTCATCTGGTCCTATTACGCCACGTCCCTCATCTTTGTTCTCGCTACGCCCGTGATCGCGATAGCGCTGTTGCTTCTCGTCCTCGAGCGAGTCTTCGGCATCGGAATTTTCGACCCGGCGATGGGCGGCGACCCGCTTCTGTTTCAGCATCTCTTCTGGTTCTACTCTCATCCGGCCGTATACATCATGATCCTGCCCGGTATGGGAGTCATCTCCGAGGTGATGGCATGTTTCTCAAAGAAGCGGGTCTTTGGGTATACCGCAGTCGCCTTCTCATCGGTTGCGATCGCAGTCTTCAGCTTCTTCGTCTGGGCCCATCACATGTTCATCATGGGCATATCGAACTATTCCGCACTCGTATTCTCCTTTTTCACCATGCTGGTCGCTGTGCCGTCCGCGATTAAGATCTTCAACTGGTCGGCGACCATGTATAAAGGCTCGGTCACCTTCGATACACCGATGCTCTACGCATTCAGCTTCATCGGACTGTTCACCCTGGGTGGATTGACCGGTGTTATGCTCGCCGCCCTCGGCATGGACATCCACGTAACCGAGACGTACTTTATCGTGGCCCACTTTCACTACGTCATGGTGGGCGGTATGGTCAGCGCGGTCATGTGTGGTATCCACTTCTGGTGGCCCAAGATAACCGGCAGAATGTATCCGGAATCGCTGGGCAGGCTTGCCGCATCAACTTTGTTTATCGGCTTCAACCTGACCTTCTTCCCCCAGTTCATTCTCGGTTATATGGGGATGCCGCGACGCTATCATGCGTATCCCCCCGAATTCCAGGCCTTGAACGTCCTCTCCACCGCGGGGGCCTCAATTCTGGCCATTGGGTACCTGCTCCCTGCGATGTATCTCCTTTGGTCACTCAAGTATGGCAAGATCGCGGGCAGCAACCCCTGGGGGGCTGCAGGGTTGGAATGGGAGATCCAGTCACCGCCGCTTACGGAAAATTTTGTGGAGACGCCCGTAGTGGACCACGAAGCGTACGACTACGAGTGGTTAGCTCAGAAGCATGAACACGAGGTAAAAACTCTTGGATAGCCAAGCGATTGCAAGCGAGCCCGTGGGGCCGCATGAAAACCAGGATGCGCACGACCATCCGCCGTATTTAGTCCACCATTTCGCCACGATCGGTCAGCAGGTGGAGACTGCCAGCTTCGGGATGTGGGTCTTTCTGGTGACCGAAATCATGTTTTTCGGTGGAATGTTCATGGCCTACCTGCTCTACCGCAGCTGGTACTACCATGCCTTTGTGGCAGGCAGCAACCTGCTGAGCATCCAAATGGGGACGATCATGACCGCGACGCTGATCGTCTCCAGCTTCACCGTAGCCATGGGCGTTTACTGCGCCGAGACGCGCAACCGAAAAGGGCTCATCGTTTCGCTGATTATCACTCTTGTGCTGGGGTTATCCTTTCTTGGCATTAAGGCGGACGAGTGGCACGGTGCGTATGTCGAGCACCATATCCCCGGCGCTAACTTCAGCATTGAAGACTTTGTCCATCCAACTGACGCGCGGGATATCCCCATGGCGCCTGACGAGGCGCTACACACTCAAATCTTCTTCTTTCTCTACTTCTCGTTGACCGGCGTGCACGCGCTGCACATGATTATTGGCTGCTGCGTTCTATCAGTTCTCCTCTTCCAGATATGGGGGGGAGCCTACATGGACGGGCACACCTCCATGATCCAAAATTTCGGACTCTATTGGCACTTTGTCGATATTGTCTGGATTTTCCTTTTCCCGTTGCTCTATCTCATCAGTCGCCACCCTTTGAAGTAACGCGCCCAGGAAGGAAGCTATGTCGACTCCTACTCTGCATGAACATCACACGGTCCGGCCGAAGACCTATCTTTTAATTCTGATCATGCTGTTGATTCTTACCGCTACCACGACCGGCGTAGCCTTCCTGGATCTCGGCGTCCTGAATCCCGTCGTGGCGCTCGCGATCGCAGTCATCAAGTCGGTCCTGGTGATTCTCTTTTTCATGCACCTCCGCTACAGCTCGAGATTGTTGAAGCTGACCCTTGGTGCTGGATTTTTCACCTTTCTGGTGCTCATCACTTTGACGCTTTCCGATTACATCAGCCGCTCCTGGGGTCTCTGGTAAGCTCCAATCCTTGCCGCGAACGTTGGGTGCCCCATATCTCGCTCGTTTTTCGCGAGATGTGGGATACCAAAGCGCTAAACCTGCAACTGTTCAGCCCGCCAAAGATAAAGGATTAAAATTCGCGGTATCCCACATCTCGCGAAAAACGAGCGAGATATGGGGCACCCAACGTTCGCAGTCCGGTAAAAAGCTAGTAGGCACTTTCCTCTCAGATGACCTCCAACCCAACAGACCACGATGAAACTCCCGAGCCACTGCGCAAAATCGCCGCCAATCCCAGGATCTTGATCCGGCGCGGCGGAGCTCCAGTGCTGGAAGGAAAGTGCGTCGTCTACTGGATGCAACGAGCGCAAAGGGCGCTCGATAATCCTGCCCTCGATGTTGCCGTGGAAATTGCCAACGCCCTGGATCTTCCGGTATTGGTCTACTTCTCCGCCATCTCCAACTTTCCCCATGCCAACCTGCGGCACTACGTATTCCTCAATCAAGGGCTGGCGGATATCGAAGAGGATCTGCAACAGCGGCAGATCGGATTTGTCGTACGCCGGCCGCCCAACAACTCCCTGCAGACGCTGCTGGCGGAAGTAAACGCGGCCATGGTCGTGGGCGACGAGAATCCCTGCCGGGAGCCTGAGCGCTGGCGGAAGGTATTAGCCGGCCGTCTGCGCATTCCCTACTGGACGGTCGACGCCGATGTAGTCGTACCCTCCGGTTTGTTCCAAAAGCGCATGTACGCCCTGCATATCTTTCGCCCAAAACTTTACGTTGAGCTGCCGAAATTTCTGGTTGAGCAGCCCGTAATGAAGCCCCATCGGGAATGGAAACCTGCCCATTCGCTCGAGTCATTTCCCGTGCGGGAGGATCTTACCCAGGGATGGAAGACGCTCGACCGTTCCGTCGGACCCGTTGGAAGCTTTACCGGGGGCACGCACGCGGCGGTCAAGCGCTTGCAAGCTTTTGTCAATAAGGATCTTGCCACCTACGACCAGAAGCGAAACCGTCCCGAGGTGGACGGCACCAGCCGTCTCTCCTCTTACCTGCACTTTGGGCACATCGGCCCGATTACCATCGCCCTGGCAGTCGAGAGAGCGTTCAAGCAGGGTAAAGTTCCCCAGGCAGCCCGCGATTCGTTTATCAATGAATTGATCGGCTGGCGGGAGCTGGCAGTGAACTTTGTCAAGTTCACCGAGAACTACGATTCCTTCGATTGTGCCGAACCCTGGGCCCGCAAAACCCTGATGGAACATGCGCGTGACCGGCGAGAGCACCTCTACTCGATGGAGCAGCTGGAACGCTCCGAGACCCGGGACGAGCTGTGGAATGCCGCTCAAAACCAAATGGTCAAATTCGGATGGATGCACAACTACATGCGTATGTACTGGGCGAAAAAGATCCTGGAGTGGTCTCCTGATCCGGCCAAAGCATTCGATACCTGCGTCACGCTCAATGACCGCTACTTTCTCGATGGCAGAGACCCCAATGGGTACGCCGGCATTGCATGGTCGATTGTGGGCAAGTTCGATCGCCCATGGTTCGACCGCCCCATCTTTGGCACTATCCGCTACATGTCGGCCGCTTCCACCGGCAAGAAGTTCAATTCCAAAAAGTACATACAAAAAATGTCAGAAGATTTTACCCAGACAGGCTTCTGGGCCGAGGAATAGTGCCTTAGCTAATCGGTGTGCTATTTTCAAGGTTGGCCTCTGACCGTCGATGGCGAAATACCTAATCACTGGAATTGCGGGATTCATAGGATCGTCCCTGGCGAGAGCCCTGGTGGAACGCGGCGAAGATGTTCGTGGTGTAGATAACTATCTGACCGGCAAAGCAGCAAACCTCGCGGGATATTACGACCGGATCGACTTTCGCGAAGTGGACCTGCGCGATGCGGCTGGGATACGCACCGCCTGTGAAGGAATTGACTACATCCTGCATATAGGAGCGTTGCCTTCTGTTCCCCTTTCGGTCGCACATCCTGAGCCCAGCCACCAATGCAATGTGGAGGGAACATTTCATGTGCTCGAAGGTGCGCGCGCCGCGGGGGTGAAAAGAATCATCTATGCGGCCTCGTCTTCCGCATATGGGAATCAACCAATCCTGCCCAGCAAGGAATCGATGCGCCCCATGCCGATTTCTCCGTATGCCGTGCAAAAACTCGTGGGCGAATATTACATGAGCAGCTATTGGCAAGTGTATGGATTGGAGACGGTGAGCTTGCGCTACTTTAACGTCTTTGGGCCGCGCCAGGGAGCAGATTCGCCGTATAGCGGCGTGCTGGCGAAGTTTATCCAGCAAATGCTGGAGGGGACGCGGCCAACCATCTTCGGCACCGGCGAGCAGGGCCGGGACTTTACCTACATCGACAACATTATTTCCGCCAACTTGCTGGCCTGCGCCGCGCCGGCGGAGAAGGTTGCCGGTAGAGTTTTCAATACCGCCTGTGGTGGCCAACACACCCTCAAACATATCTACCGGTTGCTGGCTAAAATGATCGGGTTTGAGCTGCCGCCTCTTTATGCAAAGTCGCGGATGGGAGACATACTGAATTCGCAGGCCGACATTTCGGCAGCCGCGGAAGCGTTCGGTTATCACCCACTGATCGGAGTGGAAGAAGGTTTGCAGCGGACGGTGGAGTGGTATCGCGAGATGCTCAAGCTGCCGGTTGCGAAAAGTCGATGACTCAGCCAGTCGAACTGGATTTGACACCGTGGTTGTCTCTGGTCGAGACGCGTCAGCTGCGGGTTGGGATTATAGGGCTTGGCTACGTAGGGCTCCCGCTGGTTCTGCTCTTTAGCCAGGAGGGATTTCGCGTTACCGGCTTCGATATCGATGCCGCCAAGGTGGATCGGCTCAACGCGGGTGAATCCTACATTCATCGTATCGATCCCCAGCAGATAAAGAGCGCCCAGGATAAGGGGTTTCGCGCGACTGCCAATTTTTCCGAGATTGGGGAAGTCAACGCTATTTTGATTTGCGTGCCGACTCCGCTCAGCGACCACCATACGCCGGATATGAGTTACATCGCAGCGACCATGGACTCAATCGTGGACCATCTGCGGCCCGGCCAGCTGGTGGTTCTCGAAAGCACAACGTACCCCGGCACGACAGAGGAATTGATTGCACCGGCAATTGAGCGCGCGGGCCGGGTCAAGGTGATTCGCCAGGCTATGGTTCCGGACGGAGTGCTGGTTGCGTATTCGCCTGAACGCGAAGATCCTGGTAACACCAGCATCGACCGCCGCGAAATTCCTAAGGTGGTTGGGGGGCTGGGCAACTTCGCGGCGGTGGCCGCCGAGGCGCTCTATAGCGTGGCCTTCCGGCGGGTGATCCGGGTATCCACCCCGGCCGCGGCGGAAATGACCAAGCTGCTCGAGAATATTTACCGCTGCGTGAACATCGCGCTGGTCAACGAGCTGAAACTGCTCTGCCTCCGTATGGGTATCGACATTTGGGAGGTGATCGCGGCGGCTGCGACCAAGCCATTCGGCTTCCAACCCTTTTATCCCGGCCCCGGGCTTGGTGGCCACTGCATCCCGATTGATCCCTTTTATCTGAGTTGGAAAGCGAAGGAATTCGACTTCAGCACCCGGTTCATAGAACTGGCGGGCGAAGTAAATGAAGCTATGCCGTATCACGTGGTGGCGGCGGTCTCCTCCGCGCTGAATCAGCGCGGCAAGCCGCTGAAGGGCTCGCGGATTCTGGTGCTTGGCCTGGCCTATAAGAGGGACGTGGATGACCTTCGCGAATCCCCTTCGCTCTCGATTATCGAGATGTTGCAGCAGGAGGGGGCGGCGGTCAGTTATAACGATCCGTTCTTTCCCACGGTGGGAAGGGGCCGGAAATACAACCTCAACATGGAGTCGCAGCCGGTAGAACACCTTGACGGTTACGATTGCGTCCTGATTGTCACCGATCATACCTCCTACGACTATGCCCGCATTGTGGACGAGTCTCGGCTGGTGGTCGATTCGAGAAACGCCACACGCGGTCTGACTTCAGAAAAAATCGTACACTGCTGAACTGGATCGTCGGTTGCGGCCGTCCAAATTAGATTTTGGAGCACCGGCGGATTTAAACTCCTAACCGCGGTCTCCGGTTCTGGACGGGTGCCCCACGTTCGCTCCAGCGTACGTGGGCCGAACATGGCTTTTTTCAAATGCTTTCATTTCATGCGCGAGGGTTCTTGCTCTTGGCCGCACTATTTTGCCGCGTAGCAGTAGCGTTGGAACGGGCTGCGCCCCGTCTTTTTCAGCCCATGTACGCTGGGGCGAGCATGGGACAGAGGGAAGAAGGCTTCATTCCTTGCTCCAGACGCAGCGCCGCTGTTGAAGAGCGAGTGTTATTAATGCTGGCCAAAATAGAAGGAGCCATCGCCGGCCGGAGGAGTTCCCGGAGCCCCGTTGTAGCAGTAGGAGTTCTTTTGGTAGATCGCGTTCTTTGAAATCCAGGTTCGGGTTGCTCCGACCATGTTGACAAAACAATTCTTTGGACCAATCGAAGCGACCAATTCGCTGTTGCCTTCGATCATCGCGCTGTCGGCATTCTCAATTTCAATGTTGTAGGGTGTCCCGTTTGAGGTCGTAAAGTAGTTGTCGCGCACCACCGGTCCATAGGCCCGGTATCCGCTTCCAGCATTGGGGATGCCAAGCACCACCTCCCGAGGCGATTGTTCGAAATAATTTGCTTCGATGACGGTACCTCGGGATCGAGTCAGGTAGATAGCGCCGCCGTTCAGTTCAAAATCGTTTCCCATGTAGAGATTGTTGAGCGCCTCGGAAAGGCCATGGCCGATGATGGGTGTGTCCTCGAAAATCGCCCATTGAGAATTGCTGGTGATCTGGTTGTAAGTGACGTGTATGGCGTTGGCCGCGTAGGGAGATCCATTTACCGACGCTCCACACTGAAGAGGCTGCCCGCCGCATAATGTAGGAATCAGGCGTATACCGTTCTTATTGCTGGATATCAGGTTGTCATAAATGTTCGAACTGTTCGTGCCCTCGACCAGGATTCCGTCACCCGCGGTAAATCCGGTGATAACCATATTGCGAATGGTGATGCGGTTGGTTGGCATGGTGTGAATTCCGGCGATGGCATGTGGATTCCCTCGCAGCTGAAAACCTTCGACAAGCAGTTGTGATGAACCGGCCAGGTTGTTGACCAGTGTGGTGATCGCGTCCCCGGTCCCGGTGTAGGTGACGACTGCACCCGGATCGCCGCTTAGCTTGTATTTGCCAAACGGATTCAACTCCAGGTGGATTGTAGTTGCGAAGGAGTAGTTTCCGGCGGGTATGTAGACCGTGCACTGCAGAGCGCAGTTTTTGAGTGTATGGTTGACGCGGTCGCCGATATCGATGCCGGCGGCACTGGTCGCGGCCACGGGCGCCTGCGGCGAAGACGACGCATGTGTCTGCGAACTGCTCGGATAAACACTCGCTAACAGAAGTAATGCCATCACTCTAATGCGAGTGCTCGCCATCACAGATGCCTTTTAACCTCGCTGGTCCAACCATAACACCGGCATATAGGATGCGAGGAAGGATGGCTACTGGACCACGAGCGTATAGGTGGTTTGAGCCTGAAGAGACTGCATGAGAACTCGCATATCTTTCGAAGGCAACCCTAACGGGGACTAAACAGGCTGCGGAAAAACTATCTCTGTACGTACGGCGCGGCTTTTAGCCGTGCCGTACCCTGGAGCTAACATTTTCTCGAACCTGGGGTATGGTTTATCGAGCTTCAGCTTTGGGTTTTGCTTTGTATCAGGGCACGACTGAAGTCGTGCCCTGATACAAGGTACGGACCGGGCAAGTGGGTAACAGAAAGTACCGGGCAAGTGGGTAACACTTTTCGTCCAGAGCACAGGGCAGGTACAAG
>DASRRN010000412.1:0-6355 GCA_035695685.1 Acidobacteriaceae bacterium
CGGGCTGTTGGGGTCGTCGATCTTGAGCGTGGCCGTCTCGACATGATGAGGACCAGTCTGCGCGCCGATCAGGTCGCCGAACTCGGGCACGTCCCAGGAGGCGTAGCTTGCGCCATGCAGGCCGGCGAGGCCTCCGCCTTCGCGTACAAAACGAATAAGTCCGCTCAACACTTCTGGATCGGAGAAGACTTCTCCATCGCCGCTGTTCATAAATACCGCGTCGTAGTCCAGGATCTTGGGGTATTTCAGGTTATTCAGATCATTGCTGAAGATGGCCTGGTAGGCTCCCGTTGTGTCGGCCATCTTCTGGATGGCAAAATTAGCATGCGCTGCCGTGTCGTGATAGTAGGCGCCGGCGGGAGCAACGTCCACGATAAGCAGCTTTCTCGGCTTGGTGGGGGTCACCAGCGCTTTTTTGGGCAAAGCTGCCTCGATCTTTTCCTTCACGTCAGCAGGAATGCGATCTGTGCTAGTGATGGGAATAAGTTTCGCATCCTCGTCGACCCGGTATCCCATCGCTGGACGGACCACTTTTTCAAAGTCTGCGGCATGCTGCCACAACTCGGCGAATATCCCACCGAATGTGCCGGGTTGTGGCCCGGTTGCTATCACCACTTGCCATGGGTCTACGTCCAGGGCGATAAACAGCGGCTTCGTGCCTCCATATGGCCGGCTGCAATTGACACATTTGTTGGGCTCCTCCTGCGGTGGAGGCTCTTGCTTCGCGACTTCGAAAAGAAACTTCTGCAGGTCCGCGACACCGGTTCCAAACCGGACATCCCGGCCGTTTGTCCCAAGAACGTTGCGGTCGCGCAACCGCACCACCATCAGGCGGTCTTTAACCAAGCCAAGTCCATCCACCGGCTTGATCCCGTGCTCGATCAAGTTACCGAAATCAACGCTGACGCCAACGTGGGGGCTGAGATTCTCGATCGCCCCCATGACTGTTCTTGGATCTCCATCAACCGCAATGGCCACATTCACTCCGCTATCGCCCGCCAGCTTGTCGATTGCGGAAAGAGACGAGGGCGTCGCGCTGGTAACAATGGTCTCTACACCTAGTTCCTTCGCAAACGCGAAAAGCTTAGCCGCGGAATTCTGATCGGAGGGGAGGCTATCGACGCGGTAGGCGGTCATCTTGAGCCGCAGTTCCGCCAACCTCGCTTTGACCGCGGCGACTTCATCGGAAGAAAGTTGATCATCAAGGTTCTTGTCAATTTGCGGGCTGACCTTCTGACCGCTGTTGCCCTCAATATTCGCGAGCCCTAAGGCATCAGCCAAAGCCGCGGCTTCAGAGAATGTGAGCGAACGGAAGACGGTGGAAGAGATGCCCACATGCCAGCCCAACAAATGATCGACGGATATCCGGATTTGGGTCGCGTCTGGCCGTACCGATTTGTCCGGCCCGCGGTTCACCGGAGGAGCGGGGGCTGCGCTGGCCACCTGGGCAGATGTGATAGCAATGGTCGCGGCCGCAAGAGCTACTAGATGCGCGTTCCTGGTCATATAGTCTCCACTTCTGAATAATGTGTTAGCTGAGATCGCGCATGCTGCCAGGCACGATCAAGCGTGGTCAAGTGTGGAGCGGCATTGAGTGCACGGCGCTCTCATACGGCCTAACTATGCTGCTCCGCTAATACTATGTCTTGCTAAGTGTCTCTATCTCCCAAGATAGCCCGGGCATCGCCGAGCTATTCTAACTCCGTGAAATGCCGCCATGTTCCGCGAGCGACTTACTGGCTGCTGGAAGAGCTCGCCGGGGGTAATGAAAAAACATAATAGCCCTGTGCTCCCGGTTTACCGGGCTTATAGCTGAGGGTTTCCGGAGCACCGGATACCGCTGCATAGAATGCAATATATTCGCGGCCGCCTACCTCATAGACCGCCGGAATTCCGTCTGGGTTTCCATCGATTTCCGTTTCCCACAGCGTCTCCCCGGTGTCTTTGTCGAGTGCGTGCACCATGCGGTCCGGACCTGTTCCTATTATCAGCAGGCCTCCGGCGGTCACGACTGGACCATTTCTAGGGAAAGCCGAGCTGCCCGTATCTTTGATACCTTTGGCGGCAAGACCAGGTGTCGTTCCAATCGGTCTGCGCCACTTGATCGTGCCTGCATTGAGATCGTAGGCCACGAGGGAAGACCATGGAGGACTGAACGCGGTGAGTCCGTTGTCGGCACGAAACACAAAGCCAAACTGACCATAAAAGCGCATCTGGCCCGCGGGGGGAGGGGGAGCTGAGGAGTTGACCTGTGGGTTCTCAGGATTTCCCTCTCCCGCAATGGGGTCTTTTAAGTAGGCAGACAGCGAAAGTATGTCTTCCGGTCTTAAAGTCGATTCGGAGAATGCCGGCATCACTCCATTGCCCGCCCGCAGGGTCGCGGTAAATTTGTCGAAACTAATGGTCGCCGGGTAAGTAATACGCTCGCGATTCGGTCCATGGCAGGCAACGCAATTCTTTGTATAGAGGGCATAGCCTCGTTGCTCCAGCGTGCCTTGCGTCGAGCTCATCCGTCGCACCGGCGGCGCTTCGGTCATCCTGTGAATAGTTGGGGCGTCATACGTTTTCACGTACATCACATCCGTCGATGGATCTGCGGCGGTACTGCCCTGGTTGGCGCCGCCATTTTCGCCCGGCACCTCGATCGTCTGCCGCTGGTAAGCGGGAGGCGTATAAATGCCGTTGTTACTCGCCTTCAGAAGTATGTCGCGTATGCGCGCTTTTTCTTCCGGATCCAGATACGGGTTGATGTCATCGACGGTGAACTTCTGGCGGGCGAAGGGCGGCGGGGCTGTGGGGACTGGTTGGGTAGGCCAGGACTGTTCGTTCGGCATGTCGCTTTTTGGAACCGGCCGCTCTTCAATTGGCCACAACGGTTTGCCGGTGACGCGGTCGAAGACATAGAGGAAGCCAAATTTCGTTGCCAGGGCTACCACATCGACCTTCTTGCCGTCGTGTTGCACAGTGAGAAGTTTCGGAGCTGCCGTCGGGTCATAGTCCCAAAGGTCATGGTGCACGATCTGGAAGTACCACAAACGCTTGCCTGTACGCGCATCGAGGGCTAACAGGCAATCGCCATAGAGATCCGTGCCAATGCGATCGGCGCCGTACAGATCGTAGGTGGGAGAGCCGAGAGGGAAGTAGGCTATCCCACGTTTCTCGTCGAGTGAGATTTCGCCCCAGGCGTTGTTGCCCCCAACGTGTTTCCATGCGTCCGGAGGGAACGTATCGTACCCGAATTCTCCGGGGCGCGGGACGGTGTGAAAGATCCAGGCCATTTTTCCGCTCTCTACGTCGTACGCGCGGATGTCTCCCGGGGGCGAGCCATAGGCCTCCCCCGGCGCCGAGCCAAGGATAAGCAGATTTTCAAAGACTCGCCCGGGCGTGCCACTCTGGACTTCAGTGACCGTAGCCAGGTCTCGTCCCAACCCTTCGCGAAGATTGACCCGCCCATTTTCGCCGAACGAAGAGATCAACTCTCCGGTCTTCATATCGAGTTCCTGTAGATAGCCGTCGACGGCGAAGATCAGCCGCTGATCTTTACCGTCTTTCGATATCCAATGGTTGAAACCGCGATTAGTAGGCTGCCCCCCTTGCACCGGATGAGCCCAGATTTGCTTTCCGGTCGCAGCATCAAGGGCGTAAATTCCGTCGTCCTTTCCAACCACATACATCACCCCGTCGATGACCAGGGGATTAAACGAGAACCTGCCGGCTGGCCCGGGCGCTGGAACAAACCAGGTCAACTTGAGCCGATTTACGTTGCTCTTGTCGATCTGTTTGATCGCTGAATACCCCATGGAGTCGGGCGAACCACCATAATCGCTCCACGAGGTATATGGTTCTTTTTGCGATCGAGCGGAGATCGACTTAGGAAGGCAGAGGATCGCCAGCGCCACACATGTGGAGGCCACGGCTGTTCTAAACAATAACGCAGTGTATCGTGATCGCATAAGTACGTATTCCCCTTGGCTCACAAGCAGATCATCAAAACGCGTCGCACATGCAGGGGTCAGGTGCGAAACGTATATCCCAGTTTTTGCAGATAGGCTTTGGTAGTTTGCACGGTTTGCAACGGCGTCATCGGTCCATTTGGCGACGGATCCAGTTCAACCATGACATCGTTGATCAGACCTACGCTCTCCACCATGTCCAGAATCGCCGGAATGTCGACCGTACCCATACCCAGCGGGCAGTATCCCGAGTACCACTCCCAGCCTTTGTAATCTTTCAAATGCATATGTTTTACCAGCGGCAGAAAATCCTTCACCACTTTCGCCGCATCGGCCCCGCCTTTCTGCAACTGGCCCACGTCGGGGGCGAACTTCAGGTTCTTGGTATTGACAGCTTCCATCACGGTGTAGACTTCATCCCGCGATTCGATGCAGGTGCCGGTATGTTGATGGAGGCCGGTTGCCAAACCCAGATCTGTTATCGCGGCTGCGTAGTCGTTCAGCGCGGAGATGATGTCGGCACGATGCTCCTGAAAGTTATAGGTGTCGCGTTTGACGCTGTTCGGAGCAAGAACAACAAACGCTCCGTTGAATTTCTGAACCACCTTTGAAAGTGCTACGATGCGAGCGATCTCATCTTTTCTCTTCGAGGGATCGATGAGATTGCCGGTGATATAACCAGACCGCAATGGCACACCATATTTTGCGATCATAGGAGCCAGCAGTCCTCGTTTATCCCAGTTATCCAGGACCTCAGGGAAGGTTTCAAACGACCAAAAGCCTTCGGCCGAGATGTCCTTGAGCGCGGGTTCAAGCGTGGCATCGTCTCCGGGGCGTGGAAATGTGCCCCAGGTAATGCAGGTATGACCGATTTTCAGTTTTTTCACAGGCGTCTTCTTCTTCGCGAAAGCGGTCTCAAAAGAGGGCAATGCCATTGCCCCCAACCCGAGGGCCATGGTTTTCAAAAAGCGACGACGTTTCAGCATGCCATTCATGGTTGACTCCTTGATCTTCTTCTGAAATTTCCCCACGTTCGCTCCTGTTCATACGGGTAGAGGAGGTTTCGTAGGGCGAAAGCCCCCGTACGGTTTGAGTGGAACCAGCAACATCTCCGTCATTCCAGCCTTCGCGAACGGAAAGGTATTCCACCTTTCATGAATCTGCTCTTCGCCACCGGCTTCCCATAAGAGGCAAGCGCCGGGGATGTCGGCGCGATGCCAGATCTGGCGAATCCATCCTTCCGCATACAACTCGCGGGCGCGCTCCATCTCCAGCTCTGCCAAGCTCGCGTACTCTTCCTCCGCGAATCCTTTTCGCCGCTGCGATATGGATAGAAACTGCATCGTCGGTTAATCCTTTAGAATTGCGACCGCTCGAACCGGGGCGCCGGTTGTATTGACCCATTTGATAGGGAACAGGCTGAGCTTGAATCCATGTCCTGGGAGTTGATCGAGATTGGTCAGGTTTTCCAGGTGGTAGTACTCGCGTGTGCACATGACACGGTGAGCTTCCCAGAATTTCTTTCGCTCAAACATCGCCCAAATCGGGGGATCATACGTGACCGCATCAATGCCCGTCATTTTGACGCCTTGATCAAGCAGCCAATTGGTTGCTTCACCGGTCATGCCGACGTGGTCGGTGAGATATTTGTCGCTGTCCTGGATTTTCCCGGCTCCGGTATGGATCAACACGATATCCAGGGGCTTTAGCGTGTATTGGATTTTTGCCAACGCCTTTTGTACTTCCTCAATGCTGATGCCGGTGCCGTAGGGAAGATGACGAAAGTCCAGGCAGACCCCATCTCCGTAGCAGTACTCCAGAGGAATCCCTTCCGGGCCCGGGGCGTCGTCGCGCATGTGCCGTAGCGAATCCATATGGGTGCCGATATGGTCGCCCAGTACCACCATGCAATGAGCCGTGAGTGATTTGACGCCGTACTTAGCGGCCCCAATCCGCTCCGCGAATCCCTGCCAGGTTTCAAACATGAGAAGAGCAGGGCGCACGACACGCGGAAACGTAACCATTTCGTTGTGTACGGGCATGCTTAGATCGATGAGTTTTTCTGCCACAATGCAATCCTTTCCCGAAGACCGAGACGTTACTGCGTCACGGTTATACCGCCATCCAGATAAAGTGTCTGCCCGGTGATGAAATTGGAAGCCGGCGCCACCAGGAACAGGACCGCGGCCATCACGTCCTCCGGCTCACCGATCCGCCCTAAGGGAATTCGGCCGATAAGATTTGCATAAAACACCGGATCCGAAAGCATCTTGCCCACCTGCTCGGTTCGGATAAATGTGGGGGCAACCACGTTTACATTGATAGAGTGGGGCGCCCACTCCGCCGAAAGCTGTTTACACAAGGTGATCAGGCCGCCTTTGGCAGCGCAGTAAGCGGCGTAG
>DASRRN010000413.1:0-14069 GCA_035695685.1 Acidobacteriaceae bacterium
GGAAGGGTCTGAAGTAGGGAAAAAGTTTTTGATAAAGGAGCCAGTAAAGCAAACTTCCTCCGCCACCCAAACAAAAATTCCACGTGGTTATCTTACAGGCCTTCACGTGCAGGTCTGTGTTGCATTTCGGCGCGAACCACAGCGGCAACTAGGTTAGGGAGATGGTTGACTTGATGTACGGGGCTGAAGAGGGTGCGGAAAAGGTCGAATAGGAAGCGAAAGCTATTCCCTCAGCGGCTATTGAATGCTGCAAAGGTAATGTCCTCATCGCAGGTTGAGCTGCCGAACGCTGCCCGAAGCCGAACTGAGGGAAATAGCGCCGCAGGGGCTAAAGCCCTCGTCGTACTGGCCCTTTTCGGCACGACTGAAGTCGTGCCCTGATACAAAGCACTTTTCGAAATTTGCTCGAAACAGACTGACCCGGACATTAGTTTTGCAGTCATCCATAAAGCCGGACAGATCTGCAATCACTTACGGACGGCCTGAAGGCCGTCCCCCTTCAAAGAATTCTGGTTTTTCCGCAGCCTGTGAAGGCGTGTCCTTCGTAGAGAGAATTTTTCGGGACGTAGTTATGTTTGGAGAACACGCAATGCTTGCTCCAGGCCGACACCGCGGGAGGCTTTGAGCAAGACTGCGTCGCCTGGTCTCAGCTCGGCTTTCAGCCACTCGCCGGCTTCGAGCGGTGAAGCGAGAAAGATGGCCAGGGCTCCGGCCTCACGCGCGGCTTCGACGATGTATTGGGCGCTTCCCCGCACCCCTACGACCAGGTCGATGCTGCTTTCGGCAGCAGCTCTACCGCACTCACGGTGCAACGCGGCTGACCCCGGACCCAGTTCCAACATTTCGCCGGCCACCAGGATTCGTCGTTTGGCAGGCATGGCGGCAAGGGTTGCGATCATGGACTTGAGCGCTTCCGGATTCGAGTTGTAGCAGTCGTTGATGACCGTAGCATCTCCTATGCTCAGCACCTCGCCACGCTTATCAGGAGGACGCAGCCGGCCGGCGGCGATGGCGCAATCGGCGAGAGGAATGCCAGCCTCTAAACCGGCCGCGATGGCCGCCATCACATTCCAAATGTTGTGCCGGCCAAGCAACGCCAGAGTCACCGTTGCCTGCTCTTCGCCTGCCGTGACCTGAAACCGCACACCCTCAGTGCCAAGCTCCTCGATGTTGGCGGCGCGTGGATCGGCACACGGCCCGATACCGAAATAGATGGAACGCCCACGAAAGTCGCGTCCGAATTGTCCCACGTAGGGATCGTCGCAATTGAGGATGGCGACGCCGGAAGCCGGCAGGCTTTGCACCAGCTCATATTTGCTGCGTGCAATGCCCGCCACGCTGTCGGGAAAATTTTGAGCGTGCGCACTCCCGACGTTGGTGACGATCCCCCAATCGGGGTGTGCAATCCGTGCCAAGGCTGCGATTTCGCCGGAGTGCGACATGCCCATCTCAACCACTGCAATCTCATGCTCCGGCTCGAGTTTCAGCAGTTGCAAGGGCAAGCCGAATTCATTGTTCAAATTTCCCTGCGATTTGAGAACACTGAAGCGCGAGGACAGAACTTCCGCCACCGCCTCTTTGGTAGTGGTCTTGCCGGCGCTGCCGGTTATCCCGATTACGCGCTTGTTCCAGTGCCTGCGCACCGCGCTAGCCAATGTCTGCAGCGCGATCAGCGGATCATCGACGATCAGCAGAGTGTGGGTATGCGCCAGGCCGAGAAGATCGGTTACCTTGCTGCGCGCGACGACCGCAGCCCGAGCGCCCCGCGCCAGCGCGGTCGCGACAAAGTCATGAGCATCGAAGCGCTCACCGCGGACGGCAAAAAACAAGTCCCCCGGGGCGAGCGTGCGAGTGTCGATGGAGTATCCGGTTGCAGGCTGCTCTGGGGGGTCGCCCTCGCGCGGCCTGAGATCGGCTCCTATCCAACCCGCGATGTCTTGTAGTTGCAGCTTCATTGGTTTCGTTCCCTGGCCCGCAATACCTGCCGCGCGATGGCCACATCATCGAACGGTATCACCCGGTCGCCGATGGTCTGGGTTTTTTCGTGTCCTTTGCCGGCCAGAAGCACCAGATCACCCGGCCGCGCCTGAGCGATCGCCAACTCGATGGCGCGATGACGATCTGGCTCGACGATGACCGGAGCCGGAGTGTCGCGCAGTCCCGGGAGCACCTGGTCGATGATGGCCACAGGGTCTTCTCCCCGCGGATTATCAGAGGTGACGACCACCACATCACTGCCCGCGCCGGCCGCGCGGCCCATCAGCGGACGTTTGCTGCGGTCACGATCGCCGCCGCAGCCGAACATAGTGATTACCCGGCCGCCTCGCTGGCTCACGAACTCGCGGGCCACGGCGATAATGTTGCGCAAAGCGTCGTCGGTGTGGGCGTAGTCGACGACCACAGCAAAATCCTGCCCGCAATCGACTGACTGAAATCGACCCGGCACAAATTCGAGGGACGCTGCGCCTTGGCTGACCTCTTCCAGCGAGAGGCCGCGAGCCACTGCGGCGGCACCCGCCGCCAGCAAGTTATAGACGTTCACACCTCCTGTCAGGCGGGTGGCAATCGGTGCTTCTCCCTTGGGCGTGACCATGGCGAAGCGCATGCCCGAAGGCTCCATCTGCAGCCGCTCAGCGCGGAAGTCTCCTTGACGCAGTCCATAGGTATAGATCAGCGGGCTGCGCGCGTGGGTTTTGAGAGTGGCCCCGTAGGCATCGTCCTGGTTGAGAATCGCGATCCCTGGGGGAGACCCCGCGGAGCCATCGAACAGTTTTAGTTTGGCGGCAAAGTAGCTTTCCATGCTGCCGTGGTAATCGAGATGGTCGCGGGTGAGGTTGGTGAAAATGGCTACGTCAAAGTGCAGGCCGGAAATCCTTTCCTGGTCGAGAGCGTGCGAGGAAACCTCCATGACCGCCTCGGTCGCGCCGCCGTCCACACCTTCCCGAAATAGCTCCAGCAGGTCACGCGACTCGGGCGTGGTGTGGGGGGCAGGAAAGATTCTACCGGCGGCGTGGTACTCGATGGTGCCAGCCAGGATAGTTTTGCGCCCGCAATGACGCAGCATCGCCTCGAGCAGAAATGCCGTCGTCGTCTTACCATTGGTTCCAGTGACGCCGCTGAGTTTGAGCTGCGCTTCAGGATGGGCGAAAAAATTCGCCGCAACGCCTGCGAGTGCGCGCCGGCCATGGGCGACTTCCATCACTGCGACATCGGGATGCGCGACCGCAGCAACGAAGCCGGCCGCAGAATCAGTGACGATGGCGCGCGTACCCTGAGCAACGGCCTGCGGAATATAGTGATTGCCGTCCGTCGTGCCGCCACGAAAGGCAACAAAGAGTGAGCCTTCGCGCACTCGCCGCGAGTCATACTCGACCCCCGTGACCGCAGGGTTGGGCCCGACGCGTCGTAAGATATCAACGCCGCGCAAAACGCGATCGAGATCCAAGGGGGCGCTCACGCTCAGCTGTTGCTCTTACGCTTAGCAAAGCGAAGCGCCGTAAGCTTGGCCGACACCGACGCTACCTTGGTGTCGATGAACCCGCGACTACGAAGAAGGTCCCGCAAAACTGATTCTTTGACCTCACTGCCCGCCCCTTTGGGGTAGACAATCCATAAAGGCCCAGTGTAGGTCTCACCTGCAAGATATTGATGCACTTCGGATTGCGAATTGACACAGAGCAACACCAGGTCTACCTTTTTCGTCTTCGCAGGGCCGGCCTCAGCGAGTGCTGCTTTTAACTCTTCGCTTTGGATTTCGCCTCTGACTGAAATGTTTGTGGCCCGCGAGATTCCCAATTTAATGGCAAGACTGGGAGGAGGAGTCTGGATGGCTTTCGCCCATCGCGCGGCTGCCTCCGGACCGAGACGCAGTTCCACCTGATCCGGTCCAACGTTGAAAACGAGATTGCTTCCACGAACTACGACGCCGGCCATTGCGGCCAGCGGAACACGCCGTCGCATGCCGTGGCGAAAAATGAGCTCGCGTCCTTCCAGGAGCACCTTACAATCACCTTCCTCTGCCCCCCACTTGCAATGGCATGTGGCTTCTCGTCCCATGTGTGACAGTCTAAGGGAAGAACGGTCTGGTGGCCTGCCTGAACCCAGGTTTCGAAACCGTAACGTGAGGGCCGCGTCTCTACTGCATGACTCATGGTGGCACTGCTGCAAACTATCAGCGAGTGAAACGGACCACGATTTCGGTACCGGGGGGTACCATGCTGCCGGGCGCGGGAACCTGTTCCCGGGCGATGCCGCTGCCTACAATTTGCAGCGCCAGGCCGGCGGTTCCGGCCGACTCGACGGCCACCCGCAGCGGTTCACCCAGGAAAGATGGCACCCCGACACGATTAGCCGCATTGACTACGACGCCATGGCCGCCAACATGAGGCTCGTGCGCGGCCTCAGGGAAAGCAGGTGTCTCTTCTTTGGTCTCTACCGGGTGCACTGGTATATCGGGCGCGGGCAATAAAGCGGGCTCAGGCAACGCAACGCGGGGCGAAGGCGCAGCGGCGACCTGCTGCTCCCCACCCGACGCCAGCTCGGTGGCCGCGGAAGGAACCGGCTGTTGACCATTTCCGTTGCTGCGAAGCGGATCATCCGGCGGCAGGTTATTTACCTCTGCAAAGAGCGCATCGAGATTGCCCGTCGGCTCGGGCGGTGCCTCGTCCAATTCCGGCTGAGGCTGTCCCTTCGCCAGGTCGGTCTGCGGGGTGAGATTAGTGTCGTGGGGCACGCCCAGGTATTCGAGCACCTCCTGGGCTACCTCGCGGAATACAGGACCCGCGTTCACATTGCCGTAGTGGTTCCCTTCCGGGGAGTCGATGATCACCGCCAAGCTGATTGCAGGATTGTTTAGTGGCGCGATACCCACAAACGAAGCGATGAACTTGGTTTTGGAATAACGATGGGTCAATACATCGATCTTCTGCGCTGTGCCGGTCTTGCCTCCCGAAGTATAGCCATTCAGCCGCGCATCATTCTTAGCAGTGCCGAACAGCACCACCCCTTCCATCATCTTGCGCATCTGGGCTGCGGTCATAGTGGAGATCACGCGGTGGGCACCGGCAGGCATGGGATCCGGCAGCTCGGCCTGGGGGTGAAAGGCAACGGGCCGGAGCTTGCCGGCGATCCCGCCGCTCCGTTCCATCAGGATGTGAGGGGGCAGGTAGACGCCGCCGTTGGCTATGGTAGAGACCATGGTGACCAGTTGAATGGGAGTCACCCCTATCTCTTGTCCCATGGCGATGGAGCCAATGCTCGATCCTGACCAGCGCTTCGTGGGCGCGAGCAAACCCCGCGTCTCGGCCGGCAATTCTATGTCGCTGCGGCTTCCAAACCCGTAATCGCGAATGTATTTGTTGAAGGTTTGCGGACCCATGCGCAGGGCCAGTTTCACCGCGGCGACGTCGCTCGACTCCGCCAAGGCTTGCGAGACAGTCAGTACACCATTGGCGTGGCTGTCGTGAATGATCCTTCCCGCAAGCTCCATCTTGCCGCCCTGGCAATCGATCATCTGCTCAGGGTTGGTCACCTTTTGTTCCAGCGCCGCGGAATAGGTCACCAGCTTGAACGTGGAGCCCGGCTCGTATACATCGCTGACCGCGTGGTTTTTAAGGAGACTGGTGGTCGCATGGCGAAAGTCGTTGGGGTTGAAGGTGGGCCGGATGGCTAATGCGAGAATCTGTCCGGTGTACGGGTCCTGTACAACAACCGTGCCATTCAAGGCATGGGTGCGTTGGAGCGCAGCGTCCAGGGCGCGTTCAGCCATGAATTGAATATTTTCGTCGATCGTCAGAACCAGATTTTCTCCCGGGTCAGGGTCACGTTCCTGGCTATCCAACACGTGCCGGCGAGCGTCGAGCGCGGTCAGCATGCGACCGGGAACACCATGTAGATCGTGATCGAACTTGCGTTCGATTCCTCCCAAGCCGTTGTCATCCGTGCCGACGTATCCCAGGACCTGGGCGGCGAGCTGGCTGTTGGGATAGAAACGCTTGAATTCCTTTTGAAAATACACGCCCTTGAGATTCAGAGCCTTCACCCGCGCGATTTCCGCGGGTTCGAGCTTGCGCGCGATCCAGGCGAAATTTCTTGAGGCGTTCAACCGGGCGGCAATCTGACGCGCAGACGTAAAACGGTCCGTGGGGTCGGTGTGCACCACTTTTGCCAGGGCAGTTGCAATCGCCTGCCGCTTCGCATCACCCTCCGGATCCTGCCGGTCTGCGATTTCAGAGGGGACTGCATACACTGAGTCAGCCAGTGTGGTCATGGCCAACTCATGCAGATTGCGATCGTAGAGTATGCCGCGACGCGGCGCGACCTCAAAGGTTCGTTGTTGCTGCCTGGCGGCACGGTCCACAAAATCCTTGTGATGGATCACCTGCAGCCAAACCAGGCGGCCGCAGATCAAACTGACCCAGCAGGCGAAGAAAAGCGAGATGTGCAGCAAGCCGAGGCGGCGATGCACGGTGCCGGTCGAAACCGGGCGCGCGGAGGAATCACCCGGCCGCTGGGCCTGCTGATGAGTGCGCTTTGATTGGCGAAGAAAAAAGAGCGGTTTCAACTGCACCTGCCATGAAGGAGTTTCGCGTCTACGCTAGTTTGAATTTCTCACCAGGGCAGAGCGATGGACAGTGGCACTTGATGTTCCCAAGTCCTGATGGCTTCTGCTTATCTTCCAAACGGCATGGGCGACGCTTCTGCCACCACGGGTGCGTTGGGGTCAGACGCACCGTCGCCGCGAACCACCTGGCCGGGCCGGGGCGCGTCCAGCCCCAGCTTGCGGGCCATTTGATCGATGCGATGGGGATCGCAGAGCTGGGCTTCGGCGAGTCGTAATTCGCGATTCTGTTCTTCGAGCGAGATGCGCTGCTGCTTCTCGGCCTCCACTTTGTATCCATATTCAATCGCGCTGAAATGCTGCAGACCATAAAACATCACGATCACAAACAACACCGTTATGGCTACGGTGAAGGTACGCATCTCGCGCACACGCACTGGATCCGCGGCCTTGACCAGGCGGGAATTGTCCAGCCGTTTGCAGCAGAAGACCTCTGGGGTGGGTCCTCGCCGGGCGCGCTGCTGGGCGGCGAATAGATAGAGGTTCCGGTCCGCAACCTGCTGGTTGTACCGCCGCGATCCGTAGTTGAGTTCGTATGCCGGGATTGTCTGCGTAGCCATTTTTCCGTCCGCCCTGGGATGCCTATCCGTTTTGATTTGCCGTTCGGTTCCCTACTTCATTCCTGCCGTTTTTCGATTCTTTCTGCTGCCCGCAATTTGGCGCTGCGCGCCCGCGGGTTGCGATCCGTCTCTTCCTCGCTTGCCGTCACCGGCTTGCGTGTAAGCACTTCAAAGATTCCCTGCCTTGCGCCCTCGCGTAAGGCATCTTTGGCCAGCCGGTCTTCGAGCGAGTGAAAGCTGATCACGACCAGCCGTCCACCAGGCCTCAGCAGCTTCGGCGCTGACTGCAAGAGCGCCTGTATCTCGTTCAGTTCAGCATTTACGTAAATTCGGAGCGCCTGGAAAATCCTGGTCGCGGGATGGATTGAATGGCGGCCTCGCTCAGATTTCATCGCCGGGGCGGCGGCCGATAAGACTTTGGCTAGTTGTGCCGTGGTCTTGATCGGCCGCGCCCTGACAATGGCTCTGGCAAATCTCCGCGATCTCCTTTCCTCTCCGAATTCGTAAATCAGGTCGGCGAGAACTTTTTCGTCAGCCTGATTTACCACTTGTTCGGCGGTCGCACCACTGCGCGGATTCATCCGCATATCAAGTGGTCCGTCCGCCTGAAAACTAAATCCTCTGTGCGCTGAATTTAACTGCATGGAGCTGACCCCGAAGTCGGCCAGCAATCCATCGAGGGTGCCGGGCGCAATGTGGCGGCTCATAGCGGAGAATTCTTCGCCATGGAGTTCCCACTGCGGCATCTGCGGGCCCAGAAGGTCGCTGAGCGACTGCAACCTCGCGCGCGATAACTCCAGGGCATCCGGGTCGCGGTCGAAGCCGATCAACCGGCCCTGGCCGCCCAACTCCTGGGCGATGGCCGCGGCGTGCCCTGCAAATCCAAGGGTGGCATCCGCATAGGTCTTGCCGGGGCGCACATTTAAATAACGGATCGCATCTTGTAAAAGAACCGGCACATGCCGCTCGCTACTCGGTACCATGTGCTCCCCCTGGGGGGCTTAAATTCCAAACTCCGCCAATGTCTGCCGGTCGTCCGTGGTCAACGGCTCGGTCTCCATGCGCTGCTTGAACTCGTCGTGATTTTCCACTTCGAGGTACGTCTGCACTCCAAAAACCACTACATCGCCGGCCAGCTTGGCTGTTTCGCGCAAGATCTGAGGCAGCAGCACCCGCCCCTGGGCATCGATTTCCGACATCTGGCCGTAGTAGTTCACCCGGTCCAGGAACTTTTTCTTTGCCGCGTTCATGCTGGGTATCAGGGCCAGCTTTTCCTCAATCTTTTGCCACTCCGGCAAGGGGTAGATTTCGGCCGAACGTCCATCCTTGCTGGTGATGTAAAACTGCGTTCCGTAACGCTCGTCTACCAGGCGCTTGAACTCCGCCGGGAGTTTGAGCCGCCCTTTTTCATCGACCCGGGTTGGGTGATTGCCACGAAACATCGTCTACACTCACTTTTGTGGCTTGGATCGCCCAGAACCGTGTCTTTGATTCCACTTTCGACCACTTTTGTCCACATCTTAGCCCAGCGGACAAGGCTGTCAAAGGGGAAATTCGAGCAAATGCTTGAGAAATCGGGGCTTTTGAGTGCTGAGGACAAAAAACACAATATGGCGGGGATGGAGGGCGCTTCCCCCCTACTGGCTGTGTTGACTTGATGGGTTCAGGTCGCGAGAGATGTACTTGTCAAGCAGGCAAAACTCAGGCAGGCCGCATAACACAAAAGTGTTATCTGGAGCCGAAGTCCTTCTTAATCAATACGCGTTCGGACGGGCTCTGGCGCGCTCTTACCTTTTCGTTGACTACGTAGGCCAAATAAATGAACACGAGCAGGTTGAGCAGAGTCAGCACAACCTTCCACACAGTGACATGGCGAATGATTTCGTACAGCTCCCAGGGCAGGAAGCAGCCGGTCAGAATCAAGGTGAAATATTCGGCCCAGACCTTTTCGAGCACCAGGCCGGTGCCTTCGATAATATCCAGCGCGGCATAGAGAAAAATAGCGAAGCTAATCTCTTTGAGCCGGTGGGGGCTCAGCAGGGCTGATTTTTCCAACAGCACGTTGACGATGCGATTCTCGGGATCGAATCTGAGGGCCGTCACCGCCCGCAACAGAACGTCGGCAATGTCTTTGTGCAATAACCTGATGACGCCAAAGCCCATGGAGACGAAGAGCGCCGCCTTCAGAAGTTTCAGGACGCCAATTGCGATGAGCCAGCGATTGCGGTCTGGATGGGAATGCGTTGTCAAAGCGCCGTTATTCGTCAACCATGCATTCAAGCCGATGATACACCCTTGACCGCGGAGAGGCTGACGGCGGATCCGCAGAGAAAGAAGTGCCCGCGTCCGTCTCACCATGCGATGTACGAGGCCGTGAAAAGGCCAATCGCTCGGAAGCAGGCGGTGGTCCACTTTCTGGTGCAACTCGCCGCCTTCCTTGATTATGTCACCAGGACTGAGTTATTCGCGCTGCCCGTTCCACGTGCGGAAGAAGGCTTCGCTCCCAATGACACAAAGGGGAGTGTGAGTTTCCATTGAGGATCGGTTGCGCGGATCCCAGGTCTCAAACGCGAGACCTGGGGCACCCTTCGCCTTTTTCCGACGGGAACCTCGACGGTTACAATTGCATAACCCCTGTTCCGTGGTTGTCTAGCGGGCGACTAGCCGTTTTCGCGTCTTGTGCTCCAGGTAGGGTGCTAGTTTCTCCATTGCTGCCTCGACACTGATGCCGTGCTTGGCCCGCAACGGGTCTACCTTGCCGTGCTCGATAAAGCGATCGGGCCATCCGATACGGACTACTGAGGCTTCGATTTGCATTTCGCTCAATGCTTCAAGAACAGCGCTACCAAAGCCTCCCATCAGGACATGATCTTCGAAAGTAACGATCACGCCCGTGCGACGAGCATATTCGGCGAGTACGTCGCGATCCAGCGGTTTCACAAAGCGCGGGTTGATGACGGCGGCGGAAAAGCCCTGCTGCCTGAGCTCCACGGCAAGTTGTTGGGCCATCGGCAGCAAAGCTCCCAGACCAAAGATTGCCACATCGTCGCCGTCGCTGAGGATCTCTGCCTTGCCAATGGGCAATGCTATCGGATGGGCCTTGACTGTGGCTCCCGGCCCGGTGCCCCGGGGATAGCGCACCGCAGTTGGCCCAGGCTGCTGCAGCGCCGTAAACATCATGTCCGCCAGCTCATCCTCATCCTTTGGAACCATGTGGATGATGTTGGGAATGCCACGCAGATAGCTGATGTCGAAGAGGCCGTGATGGGTTGGGCCATCATCGCCCGAAAGTCCACCACGATCCATGCAGAAGACGACGGGCAGGTTCTGCAAACAAACATCATGCACGACGGGATCGAAGGCTCGCTGCAGGAAAGTGGAGTAGATGGCACAGAAGGGACGGAAGCCCATGGTGGCAAGGCCGGCGGCGAAGATGACACCATGCTCCTCGGCAATACCTACATCGAAATATCTACGTGGATGATGAGGGCGGAAAAGGTCGAGTGCGGTTCCATTCGGCATGGCCGCAGTGATAGCCACTACCTTGGGGTTCTCATCCGCCAATTTGACCAGCGTATCGGCAAACACTTCGGAGTAGGTACGCTGCCCCGCTGGTGTGGTCTCACCAGTATCCGGGTCGTAGGGGCCGAGGCCGTGAAATTTCTTCTGCTTGTCGAGCGCAGGCTGGAAACCGCGTCCCTTCTGGGTAATGGCGTGGAGCAGGACCGGCCGCTCCTGGGTCTTCAGGAACTGAAATGTTTCGATCAGCAGACCGATGTTGTGGCCATCAAGAGGACCGTAATACGTGAGCCCAAACTCCTCAAAGAGCATGGAGGGCCACAGCATTCCCTTGGCGGCTTCTTCTGCCTTGCGCACCATCTGGCGGGCGGTCTTTCCGCCCAGCTTTTCCAGCAGGCGAGCGGCAGAGTCGTGCAGATTGGTGTAGCGCTCGTTGGTGACGATCTTGTGCAGATAATTGGCAATGGCGCCGACATTGCGGTCAATAGACCATTCGTTGTCGTTCAGCACTACGATCAGACGCTTGGTTTGCTGGGCAATATTGTTGAGGGCCTCAAAACTGATCCCATTGGTGAACGCCGCATCGCCGGCAAAGGCGATCACGTTCTCCTTGGTGCCGGCAAGATCGCGAGCCACCGCCATACCTAACGCGGCGGAGAGCGCAGTTCCGGCATGGCCCGCGCCGTAGCAGTCATGATCGCTTTCAGTGCGTAGCGTGAAGCCGTTGAGGCCGCCCGGCTGGCGCATAGTACCGAAACGAGTCCGACGGCCAGTGAGCAATTTGTGAATATAGGCCTGGTGGCTCACATCGAAAACAAACCGGTCAGTCGGAGTATTGAAGACGTAATGCATAGCCAGCGTCAGTTCTACGACGCCGAGGTTCGGTCCCAGGTGTCCGCCCGTCTTTGAAAGTACGAGGATCAACTGCTCGCGTATTTCCTGAGCCAGTGCCTCCAGTTCCGGCACCGTAAAGCTCTTGATATCCGCGGGCGAGTGAATCGTATCGAGTAGTTTCCCCATGGTGTCTCGTGTACGCCCTTAACGCAACTTCTTCCGCATCGCTCCATCAAAAAAGACCCCGGATGGGGCCTGCTGGCGCGGCTAACCGTTCTTAATCACGTAGTATAGCAAGCTTACCTCGGGGGCTGACATTATCTTTATGGCAGTGCATCCATGGTTTCAACTGCCGGCGTCTGTGTAGCAAATTCGCCCTCCCATCGGGCGACGACGACTGATGCCAGGCAATTACCGACGACATTTACAGTGGTACGCGCCATGTCCATGAGGGCATCGATTCCGAGAATGATAAAGATCGGCTCTTCGGGCAGGTGAAACATGGCAACCGTCGCCAGGAGCACAATCAAGGTGGCACGGGGCACGCCAGCCACGCCTTTGCTGGTAAGCATGAGCGTGCCGACCATAAAGATCTGCTGCTTCCAGCCCATAGTCACCCCGGCGGCCTGGGCAACGAAAATCGACGCCAGCGCTAGATAGAGGGTCGAACCATCCAGGTTGAAGCTGTAACCGGCAGGTATGACAAACGCAACAATCCTGCGGGGCACGCCAAGGGCTTCCATCGCTTCCATGGCCCGGGGCAGTGCTGCTTCTGAAGTACTGGTGGCGAAGGCAATGGTGGCCGGCTCAGCGATCGCCCGCAAGAACCTGCGGATGGGCACGCCCGCGATCAGCGCGACAGGCAGCAAGCCAACGAGCCCAAATGCGAGCAGCGCTGCATAAAGCGTGAGCAGCAGCCGCCCGAGGTGAAACAGTACGCCAGTTCCCATTTGCCCTACCGTGTATGCCATAGCAGCGCCCACGCCGACCGGGGCGTAATACATAACGATGTTGGTAAAGGCAAACATGGTTTCAGTCAGTGATTCGATCACTCGGAGTAGCGGCGCTCGATTCTCCGCACTCAACCGTCCCATGGCCACGCCAAACAGAATGGCGAAAACAGCTACCTGCAGAATTTGATTGTCGGCTACGGACTTGGCGATATTCTCGGGAAAGGTGTGTAACAAAACTTCGTCCCAGCGCAGCGGAGCCTGCACCTGGGGGATATTCGTCGCCACGTGCTGCTGCGGAACAGCCAATCCCACACCCGCGCGTGTGATATTGATGGCTGCCAGGCCAACCAGCATGGCGATGGTGGTCAGGACCTCGAAATAGACGAGCGCCTTCAACCCCATCCTCCCCAGGGCGCGCATCTGCCCATGGGCGGCGATGCCGGTAATCAAGGTACCCAGAATCAACGGAGCAACGATGGTCTTGATCAGGCGAAGGAAGATGTCGCTGAATACGCGCAGGCTGGCGGCGCGGGCCGGCGCGTCGGCACCCAATTCGCCGCCTGCGATCATGGCCCAAAAGATCCAGGTCATCAACGAACGCCGTCGCAAAGCAACCCAAGCCAGCAGCACCAGGCCAGCTATCCGCAGGGGGAGCCCAATATGCTCCGCGACATGAATTGAGGGCGCTAATAATCCAGCACAATAGAAGGCCATCGCTGCGCCAGCGATTGCATGCTTCCGCAGAGAAGAAGCGCCCCCGGTTACGAATTGCCGTGCTTCCAACATGCAGTTGTTACCTACGGGAATTACTTTACGGGTAGCTGAACTAACATCAAAGGGTCACGTCCGGACGTAGGTAACCTAACTTCTGCAACTTCGGTCAATTGTTGCCGCCTTCCCACATACAGGAAGACTCATCTCAGGTTAGGATGGACCAAGTCTGTGTCGCTAACCCCTAGGCGATTGCATTGTCCCCCTCGAAGAATGGCCGGAGTGTTTTCCGTTCGCATTCTACCTGCCCCCGGGTAATGGATTGATCTGAAGCGTAAGGATGCCGAGAACTCTGATGCTTTCAAGTTCAACAACCGTGCAGCACGACGAGACCGAGCGGCTCAAGACTCTCCTTCAATATGAGATCCTCGATACGCTTCCCGACCCTGCTTTCGATGAGATCGCGCGCATGGCGGCCTCGATCTGCAATGCGCCGTATGGCTTCATCGGCTTTCTTGACTGGTCGCGAGTTTGGTTCAAATCGACCGTTGGTTTCGCTGCTCGCCAGATTCGCCGCAGCGGATCGGCTTGCCAGTTTCTTCTGCTCGATGCCAAGCCACTGCTCATCATCGACGCCCTGGCTGATCACCGCTTTGCGGCGTCAGGCATTGTGCTCGATGAAGGCGTCCGATGCCGCTCCTATGCGGGAGCTCCTCTGTTTTCTGCCTCAGGTATGATCCTGGGCACAATTGCCGTTTGCTCGCTCGAACCCAACGCCTTCAGCCGGAGCAATCTGGAGAGCCTGCAAGTTCTCGCCCGCCAGGTCACCACCCGCATGGAGCTTTACGCGACCGGCCATGTGCAAGAGAATGT
>DASRRN010000414.1:0-4132 GCA_035695685.1 Acidobacteriaceae bacterium
ATGTCAGCAGAGAGACTCCATGCGTAGTCGAGTTCCGGAGATTTCGCGCGACGCGCTCAGAACCGACAAGATGCGCGTAACGCTAGTCCGGTGATCTCGTCCCTGCGGCTCGGACCGCGTCCCAGGAACCAGCCTGCTGTGCGACGTTCTTCCGCAACCCACAGGCGAAGCCACGGAGAACGGCTACTTATTTAATTAAGCAGCAAGTGCTAAGTTGTTGTTAGCAATTATTGTTTTTGCAAGCGATTACGGGTGCTCACACCCCGGCATGCCTCTCAACCTAATCGATCCCGTCGAAACCGTGACGCCCCCTTCTTTCTTCCTCAGAGCAGGGGCTTAACCCCTGCCCTATGCTCATTATACGCGCCTTCTATAAGCCAATCGCGTTCAGATCGATGCTCTCAAAGTCCTTGCGCATCACGCCTTCGCGAATCTCCCGCACCGTCTTGCCCTTCAGTGACATCTGGTAGGCGTAGTACCCCTCTTTTGCGCAGGTGGAGCACTCGGCCCCGTGTAGTCCCTCAAAGCAACTGTGCAAGCTCGTATGACCCATATTTCGGTCGCAGCGGCAATAGCAGGGGAGCTGATACAGCACAGTGGGAATCTTGGCCGCATCCACGTACACCGCCTTTTGCCACGGATACTGGAACATCGGTCCGGAGAGCTGTGAGCCGGAAAGCAGTGCAGGCAATTTCGTTCCGCGAACTGGCGCTGTCGCATGGTACGCAGGAACATCCTCGTTGGTTATCCACTGCGCGTAAGCCGCCACCGACAACATTCCGATCGCCAGGCACACCAAGATTCGCCGCATTCCCTCTCCTTAGAATTTCAGTGTAGCGCGGTCGAAAGGGAACTGCCGCGATTCGGCGATAGGATTGCAAAGCATTTAAGTGAGGATTTAAGTCGTAAGAGAGTGCGGATAGCAAAAAAAGGCGGCACGAACGGTATTTTGTCCGTGCCGGGAGGCCAGTGACGCAACTTGTACTAAAAACCGCGCCGTGAGAGCAACAACCTCAACCACGACTGAACTCATATTAGCAGATGCTGGTGTTGAACTTCTAGTTGCAAATGCCAAATTTCGTGAAAAAACATATTTTCGAGCTTTTTAAATCCAAATTACTGTATTCGCCCGGCGCTCGAAATCACCCTACCTCCCCATAGACGCGCTTTCCGAAAATAAGTTTCTGTAACGCTATTTTTCTTCGTTTTTCTTTTCAGGTCATCGTGCCCTTACGCAGATTTTCTCGATCTAAGACCGAACCGGTGCCGATCGACGAGGGCCCAGGCTGGAGCCCGCGTACCCCAGAGCACAGAAATATCTGGCGCACCGGCTTATTGCTGGCCACCTCGGCGGCTCTCGGTGGAATCGCCGTGGCGATCTGGAACCGCAGGATCCTGGCCCAAATGCGCCAGCAGGACCCGCCCACAGAAGACTAGCCTCTCCCGCCAGCGATTCAAGAGGCGCCCCAGCCTGCCCCGCCTGTCCCGGCCCGCCGTGGAGCTTGCCGTGGGGTCTCGCTTTTCAGAGCTGGGATACGTGAACCCCCTGCTACTACAACGAGTCAATCGTTTGCGCCATCCTCATATCCCGCTCCGTGAGGCCTCCTTGGTCGTGGGAAACCAAAGCCAGCCTGACCTTGTTGTAGCGGATATCAATATCCGGATGGTGGCCTGCCTTCTCAGCCTTCTCTGCCACCTGGTTGACGAAAACCATCGCCGCAGCGAAATCGGCGAACTGGTACTGGCGGACGATTTCCTTGCCTTCGAGCTTCCACTGGGCAAGCGAACGCAACCTTTCCTGGACTGCTTCCGGAGTCAACACGCTCATCGCTGCACCTTCTGTCTTTAACTGAACGGATTGCGCAGCTTCGGCCCCTTGGGCTCCAGCTGCAGGGGTGAAAATTTCTTTGCCTGTTGTGTGATCTCGGCCCGCAGATCCTCCCATAGTTGATCGGGCAAGCTGAGATACACCTCAACCACCTTGGGGTCAAACTGCGTCCCCGAGCAACGCTTGATCTCCAGTCGCGCAGCACCAAAACTCTTCGCTTTACGGTACGGCCGGTCCGAGGTGATTGCGTCCAGCGTGTCGGCCACGGCAAAGATTCTCGCCCCCAGCGGAATCTGTTCTCCCCTCAGGCCGCGCGGATAACCGCTGCCGTCGAAGTGTTCCTGGTGGCTGTAAACAATCTCGGCCGCTTCCTGCAAAAAGGGAATCTTGCGCAGCATTTGGTAACCCCGCGCGCAGTGTTCCCGCATCACGTTTTGTTCCTCCGCCTGCAGCTTTGCTGGTTTGAGCAGAATCGCGTCAGGAATCGCCATTTTCCCGATATCGTGCAGAAACGCTCCCCGCGCCACAACAGGTATCTGGTGCGAAGGCACACCCGCGCCCCTCGCCAGTGCGATCGTAAAAGCGGTCACTCGTTTGGAATGGCCTTCCGTCTCCGCATCTTTTAGATCCAGCGCATCGCCCAGCGCCTCAAGCGTGATGTCGTACGATCGCTCCAGGTCGGCGATCGCCTGGTTGAGCATCCCCGTTCGGGCGCTCACCATCTCTTCTAGATCTTGCCGGTACATCGCGTTCTGTTGCACCAGGCGACGATAGTCAATGGCCCGCCGGACCGTCACCAGAAGCTGATCCTTTTCGAACGGTTTGATCAGATAGTCATAGGCCCCAAGCCGCACTGCAGCGAGTGCAGCCCCAACATCGCGGATCGGAGCCAACAATACCAAAGGAGTATCCGGCTGCGCCTGGCGCATCCGTCCGATCAGGCCATCACCGCCCACGCCGGCCATGGTCAGATCAGAAAGCACCAGGTCATAGGGTGGGTCGCGCACGATGTGACCGATAGCATCGTCACCACCGCTTGATAGCACAGTTGAATACTCCGCCTTTTCGAGCATCCCGTCGATTTCCACTCGACAATGCTTATGCTCATCTACCACCAGAACGCGTGCTTGGCTGCGTGCGGTTTCCATACTTGCCGGGCATCCGGTCTTTCCGGAAGCTCCCTTTCCTTGTCGCAAAACGTCCTTGTCGCAAAACGCCCGTGTCGCAAAACGATTACCCACTCGCTCGCCAGCAGCGCAATCCGTACCAACAGCTACGCAGTTACGCAGGTGGAACGACCGGCGCAAAAGCGCTCGTCGTCGCTCGCGGTGTGTGGGTTGCTTCTAAGTCTATCTTCAACTGCTACCTGCGGTGTGAATTCTTCGCCGCCGAGCCATGTTCATGAGCAAACTGTTATACTCAGTAAAAGAGCTTTCCCTCTCTTTCGCACATGATCAGGACCACAATCGCTACCGGGTTCACAGTTGCAATGTTCAATATTCACGCAGAGTTGGGGTAGCTTTGTTCAATTTCGAACGTGAGTTCTCCGCTGAATCGAATCTCGTTGCCTCCCAGGCTGCCAAACAGTCCTGCGAACAACAACAGCGGGATGTCTACGAAAGCCACCGTCATCGTACTTTTTCCCTCGCTTTTTATATGACGGGAAATGAGGTCGAAGCGGAAGAAATTCTTACCATTACTTTCGTGCGTGCCTTTCAACGACAGGAACGGCCAGATGCGTTCGCCGTCGACTCAGCACTCCTGCACGAGCTGAGCGAGCGATTTCCCCTGCGCCACGAAGAAACCCCAGCGGTCCTTGCTGCCGGACTCGGCCTCAGCCACCGCAATGTGCGCCGCCCCGACTTGGAAGCAGCGTTGCGAAACCTCCCCGCCAATGAGCGCCTGCTTTTCCTGCTCCGCGACGTCGAAGGCTATTCTCCGGAGATGATCGGCCGCCTCCTTGATATTCCCGAAGCGCAAGTCCAACGAACCTGCTTTTCCGCTCGCATCCGTCTCCGTGAGGTGCTCGCCGAGCAAGCCCGCACCGAAGCCGCCTGACTTCACAGGCTGCGTGAGAACCTCAATTCCAAACTCAGTCCCGCAGGGACGGCTGAACTTAGCCCAGGACGTGTGGAGTGCACCCCTAAAATGAGACACGCTTGAAAGTCCCAAGCTGCAGGGAATGGAGGGTGTGTGATGGGCAATCGTCGATGGAGTTTGGCCGAAAAGCGAGCGGCCGTGGAACGGATGAAGAGCTGCGGTCACGACAAATTGGCGGCAGAGTTGAAGATTCAGCGTCGTCAG
>DASRRN010000415.1:0-8096 GCA_035695685.1 Acidobacteriaceae bacterium
ACCGCCATGGACATCCTGGTGGACAACGCCGGCTACCCGACCGAATCGATCGTGCGCAATTCCCACGATTATCGGCCGTTGGGGTTGGGCTATGCCAACCTCGGCGCCCTGCTCATGGCCATGGGCCTGCCTTATGACAGCGACGCAGGCAGAGATTTCGCGGCTGCTTTAACCGCCATCATGTGTGGTCAGTCCTATCTACAGTCCTCCGTGCTGGCCGAAAAGGCTCCAGCGCTGGTCTCCGCTACCGCGCTTTGCCAGCAGGCTCAGTACGCCGACGGCGGCCTGGCGCAGCGGGGAGGCGCATGCCCCGGCTTCTACGTCAACCGCGAGCCCTTCCTCGACGTCATCCGCATGCACCGTGCCGAAGTGAACAAAATCGGCCACGCCAATTCGACTGAGCCCTTCACCACTCCTCAGCTTGCCTCACTCATCGCGGCCAGCAAGGATTGCTGGGACCAGGCCCTCGCTCACGGTGAACAACACGGTTACCGCAATTCGCAGGTCACCGTGCTTGCTCCCACCGGCACCATCGGCTTCATGATGGACTGCGACACCACCGGCATCGAGCCGGATCTTGCGCTGGTCAAGTACAAGAAGCTGGTCGGCGGGGGAATGATCAAAATCGTCAACAACACCGTGCCGGTCGCCCTGTTCAAGCTCGGCTACACCAATCCCCAGGTCGATTCGATTGTCAGCTACATCGACTCCACCGGGACCATTGAAGGTGCGCCCGGCATTAAGCCGGAGCATCTCGCCGTTTTTGATTGCAGCTTCAGGCCCAGCAAGGGAACACGTTCCATCCACTCCTCAGGTCATATCAAGATGATGGCCGCCGCTCAGCCGTTTCTTTCTGGAGCCATATCGAAGACCGTCAACCTCCCCCACGACGCGACTCTTGACGATATTATCCAGGCCTACACGGAGGCATGGCGTCTGGGCCTCAAAGCAGTCGCCATCTACCGCGACGGGTCCAAGGGTGCGCAACCGCTCAATGTCTCCGATGGCAATAAGGCCAAGGTGATCAAAAACGCGCTCGGTGCGGAAAACAATGCCGATGCAGCCGTCAGCGCGGCCGCCGGCCGTGTTCTTGCCGCTATGGCCCAAGGCGACACCACCTCCATCGGCGACGATTTGCGGGTGCTTGAGGACAAGGTCTCGGCCCGGCTCGAGGTCACTGCCAACGCGGTTGTGACCGCTGCCAATGCCTTTTCCGCGTCGATCGCCAACGCCGTCACCCTGGGCCAGGCCGCCGCGCTGCGCGAAGATCCGGAGCTAACCCAGGGTCCGCCTCGCGCTGTCCGTCATCGCCTGCCGGAGGAACGCCCTTCGCTCACCCATAAGTTCTCGATCGCGGGCCATGAAGGCTACATCACGGTTGGTCTTTATCCCAACGGGCAACCGGGTGAGATCTTCATCAAGATGGCCAAGGAAGGGTCTACCGTCTCCGGGCTGATGGACTCCTTCGCCACCGCGGTCTCACTCTCGCTCCAGCACGGCGTTCCGCTGAAGGTGCTGTGCGAGAAATTTGCCCACACTCGCTTTGAGCCTTCCGGCTGGACTGGAAACGAACAAATAGGCTTCGCCAAATCCATCATGGATTACATTTTCCGCTGGCTGCAGTTGCGGTTCCTTTCCGGACATCAACTGAGCCTGTTCACGGGCTTGGCCCCAGGCACGCAACTGCCCGCAGCTCCTGGCTTGGCAGAGGAACCGCCCGCAGCCTACGAGGTAAGGTACGAAACCAAGTCGCCGGCAGGGGGCATCGTCCCAGAGGCGGGCGCTCCCGGGCAGGGTGGCGCCGGTGGAAGCATGGAAGACCGCGGAATCTATGGATCGCCGGAAATCCGCAAGGGAGGCCCCATCTTTCATGCGGCCGACGCCATGAAGGAGTATCTCGACATGGGCGACGCACCCAGTTGCCACACCTGCGGGGCCATCATGGTCCGTAACGGCAGCTGTTACCGATGCATGAGCTGCGGTTCTACCAGCGGCTGCAGCTAGAAAAATAGATCTATAGGGTATGTGGTTTACCCCTATAAGACGCAACCGACACCACATAAGGCTAGACTCGGGACCCCATAAGCTTAGACCAACAGGAACGGGTTCGCTTCACAAGCGAGCCCGTTTCTACTTTTTCGACTGGCTAAAAGTTAGAACTCGCGAGCGGGCGAGGTTCAATGCGCCTTGTGGTCCCTGCTTTTCGTCGCGATCATGTGATGAAGTGAAGTAGCCGGTAACACCGCGAGAATTTGTCTCGAAATGCCGCGGGGTCCTCTTGCGGCCGATTTGCAACTCAGAAATGGGTCGTCATGAGCGCGCGGGCATCCCGCTCCAGGACGGAATTGTTCTTCATCAGTAACTCTAGTGAAATGTAGAAACTCCAAAGGGCCCGACTTCAGTCGGGCGGATGAGGCCCGACAAAGATCTGGGCTTTAGAGGCTGCGGAAAAACTAGCCATTGGGTAGGAAAGCCGTACCTCAGGGGCTAAAGCCCGACGTATTTTCAATCACTTACGGCACGACTAAAGTCGTGCCCTGATACAAAACATGAGTTTTTCCGCAGCCTGTTTAGGCCGTACATTTCGGCTTCAGCCGCTGAGGGCTGCTTAATCGAGCACAAGAGATGCCCTCAGGGGGCTAAACAGGCTGCGGAAAAAGGTCGAATAGGGAGCGAAAGCTGTTCCCTCAGCGGCTAAAGCCGGACCTGTTTTCAATCTTTTACGGACGGCCTGAAGGCCGTCCCCTTCAAAGAATCGGTTTTTCCGCAGCCTAGAAAGCCCGTACCCTTCTAAAAAGCGAGTTCTCACATGCCGGCTCTAGTCCTCCAGGTGAAGACGAATGAACTCCGTCTCTTCCTGGAAGGCGGAGGCGGGCTTGCCGCGAAGGACCCGATACAGAGCACGCCCGCCACCGAGAAAGAGGCCCAGGAGGATCGCTGCGCCCCCTAGGACGCCTGTCAGGGCAAAGATGCCCAAGATGAGACGCGCTACCTTGGAACCGTCACTGATGTAGCCCTGAGGGTTGTTCCAGACGACGTCTGCCTGGTAGTTGATCTGGTTGAGGAGCTTGTGTGCGGAGGCAGCGGGTAACGATCCGCTGACGACGGCTATGATGGGGCCGCTGCGCCGCGTGAGGAGGGAGTCGGGCCGGCTGTCCGCCAGAGCCTGCGGCCAGGCGGACTTGGTGTTGCCCGCCTTGAGGAAAGCGTCAATATCCTTCAGACGCGCCGCTGCCATTTGCGGCGTGGGGTAGATCAGGAGTGTCACTTGTCCGTCGCCGTCGCGGCTCGAGTAGTTGGCCGTGACCGCCTCTGCACTTAACGGAAAGTCTATCAGCGCCGCTGGAAGCACGCCTCCGCTGCGAGCATAAGCCTCGGGCCCGAGCGAATAGTGAGTGAGACCAAGGTCGAGGCCCTGACGGGGAAGATAACCGGGCAGGGGCGGAGCGATATTTGCCGAGCCCGGAGGTCGAGGCAGATCCTTGGCCAGCTCGCGCAGCTCCGCCGCAGTCATGGGAGTGACGTGGTCGAGAGTGGCATCGACCAAGGTAGCGCCATTCCAGAACAAGACGTGGCTGCCGTCCCAGGCTGCGCTACGGCCGATCTGCTCCGCGATGCTACCGGGGCGCCGGAAAAAAGTGAAGGCGCCGTACGCGCCACTCGCGTCCTGAAAACGGATGGCGCGGATGCTGAGCTTGTTATCCCCATTTGCGTAGTGTGCGGTCTCGAATTGCTGGAATCCGTATTCCTTCAGCACGGCGGCATTCGCGGCATCCGCAGCTTCAGGCGCGGCGCTGTTCTCAACGGGTGCGCTCAGGCTCCAGCCGGCGAAGTCGGTGGGTAACAAGGGGGGAGGGGCATCGGCCGCAGTGGCCGGCTTGGCCAGCGCCGGCGAAACCAGCAGAGGCAGTAAGAGAACCGAGACCGGAAGCACGCGAAGGACAGAAGAGAAAAACGAACTGCGCAGGGCACGAAGCATACGCACCTATTAAGAGACTAGAGCATTTGTCGTGTGGGTGTCGAATTGGCCACCTCAGTTTCCACTGGGCCGGCCAAGACTCTGCGCCAGACGAACGCCGCTCAGACCGCTGATGTATCTCGAAACGCCGTGGTAGAGCGACTCCGCGATTCGCTGGCGATAGGCCGGCTGCTGCAGCTCGCGTGCGTCATCGGAATTGGTAAGGAACGAAATCTCAGCCAGGATAGACGGCATGTTGGCGCCGATCAGAACCACGAACGGAGCCTTCTTGACCCCGCGATCACGCAGTCCAGGATTCCCGTCTTCGAGATCGTCGTAGAGTGACTTCTGCACGTCTGCGGCAAATTCGCGCGATTCGTCGATCTTGTCCTTGAGAGTAATTTTCTTTACCAGGTCGGAGAGCTCGTGAATGGATTCGTTGGAGACAGCATTTTCACGGGCCGCGACTTCCAGAGCATCGGGCGAAGTGGTGAAGTTGAGGTAGTAGGTCTCAACTCCGCGTGCAGACGAGTCCGGACTGGAATTGGCGTGTATGGAGAGGAAGAGATCGGCCTGCGCCTTGTTGGCGATGGCCGTTCGTGTTTCCAGGGGAACGAAGGTGTCGTTATCGCGGGTAAAGATAACGTCGGCACCCAGGCGTTGCTTCAGCAGCTTGCCCAGGCGCAACGCCACATCGAGCACGACCTGCTTTTCTTCAATCCCTCCCGGTCCTGTCGTGCCGGTGTCATGCCCACCATGACCGGCATCGATGACGATGCGGCCGATCTTGAGACCGAGCGTTCGCACCAGGGAGCGTTCGCCGGCCGCAGTCGGATCCGCCTCGTGCGTGGGCGGCGAGGGATTATCGTCGGTCTCGGTAGTATCCGGCGGAGCGGGGTGGAGGGGGCTTGGCTTCTTGCGGCTGCGGCCGTTGGCCGGCGGCGGCGCGGTGGTCGCCTCCGCGGTTGAAGCTAACGACCCGTCATCTGGCTGCGACGCAGGAACAGTTCCGGCAACCGAGGCGGCGATGGGGTGAGTCGTGGGATGGTCGGTGGCCTGAACGCGGTTCGGCTGTTGGCCGAGCGCTGCAATCTCCTGTGTGCCGGAGCGGCTTCCAGCCGGTACGCTGGCTACTGCTGTGGGCTGCGGCGAATTGGCCACTGGGGGGCTGGCGACCGGAGGTTTCGCCACAGCGGAAGGAACAGGCGTTCGGCCGGCTGGCTGGCCAGAGACCGGAGCGCTCGCCAGGTTGGTGGTCTGGGACGAACCGGGCTTAAGGCCATGGATGTCGATGATCAGGCGCCAGGGATTGGGGAGCAGAAAGGCCGAGTAGTCGGATACAGAACTGACGTCGAGCACAATCCGGGTGACGTTATTGGAGAATTGCGCCGCGCGGATGCGTTTGAGGAATCCGTCATCGATCACTTCGGTTGACTTGCCGTTCAATCCCGGGCCCAGGCGTGCGCCGTAGAGATCAAAGTAGATGCGATCCGGACCGGGCACGCGGGCTGCCTGATAGGCCACCTGATCTTCGAGATCGATCGCAATGCGCGTGTACACAGGGGTGGACCAATGCCGGATTCCACTTACCAAGGTGACTTGTCCGGGATGAAGCGCAGTCAGGACGCTGGTTGGACCCTCTGGCGATGGGGACGAAGGTTGTGCCGGCGGACTCGGTTGCATGGCCGGCTGGGTGGTCGCGGGCGGGGGTCGCGACGGCTCCACGTACGGGCTGGACTGGATGGCAGGTGTCCTGGTACCGGTCATGGCGGATTGCTGCGACTCGATTGCAGCGGCCGGAACAGCCTCGTGTTGCGCACGGACCGAAGAAGGCGGCCGGAGTTCGGCGCGGCGGTGGAGTTCGTTCAGCGCGACACGAGCCTGCTTCTCCCCTTCGACGATCTGGCCGACATAACGGTAACGGCCGCTAGGATGCTGCAGATGCAGGGATTCATATCGGCCGATGGCATCCTGCAGTATTTTCTCGTCCGAGAAGAGGCGGCCTTCTTCGGTCAGCAACTGGGCAATAGACAGCACGCTGGCATCGGTTCTGGGTGATGCGGGGTCGTAGTAATAGACGGCGCGGTAAGCATCGACCACTCGCCCGTAGGCCGCCCGCGTACGCTGCGACTCGGGACGCGCTTCCAGGGCTGCGCGCAGCTGTTGGGCGCGCTCATAGGGAGGCAAGCGCAACGGTTGTTGGGCGGGAAGAGAAAGAACACTCACCAGCAGGAGGCTACCAACGGCGCGCGCCTGCCAAGCCGGCGGCATGCGGCTTCGACAGCAGAACGCACGGAGCAAACGCGCGGCATGGAACATAATTGCGAAGCGGACCCGAAACCCGCACGCCAAAGCTAACCCGATTATAGGTTGGCAAGTTGCGAGCGGCAACGAAGTGTCATTGGTGGGTACCCCGTTGGGCGAGATGGCGCTCCAAAAGGTGCCTCCTATTGGAGGGAAAGAAGACCGCAGATCTCTCCACTCCGCTGCGCTCCGGTCGAGATGACAATTCTGTTGCTGGATCGGCTGTGTGTTTCTAGGAAAACTGGAAACACTGCCGTGAGTTACATAGCAGAATTGTCATCTCGACCGGAGCGCAGCGCAGTGGAGAGATCTGCGGTTTTCCTTTTCTAATTCAGGCCTTAAAACCATTCTTTCCAAGGAGTTCGCGAACCACTTCAGGCGCACTCGCAAGCGTGGCGTTCAGGGCAGAGACGTCTTTGCCGCCGGCTTCCGCCATGTCGGGCCGGCCGCCGCCGGAGCCGCCGACTTTCTGCGCCAGCGGCCCGATGATTTTCCCGGCGGAGAGGCGGCCGGTCAGATCCCGCGTAACTCCTGCGATCAGCGCGACTTTCCCATCTTCCTGCGCCGACCCCAATACCACGACCCCGGAGCCTAGCTTGTTACGGAGATTGTCGACCAGTGTGCGCAACTGCCCGCGGTCCAGCGAGTCGACCCGCTGCGCCAGCACCTGAATACCATCCACATTGACTGCCTGGCTAGTAGCCGAAGCGACCGAGGTGGCCGCAGACTTCATCCGCACCTGATCGAGTTCGCGGCGCAGCTTTTTGATTTCTTCTTCCTGGGCCGAGAGCTTGGTGCGCAGCGCCTCCGCAGGAGACAGATTCTCTCCGGCAAACTGCCCTGCGAGCTGCACCACTTGTTGGCCACGACGGAACTCGCCCAGTGCGCCGAGACCAGTAACCGCTTCCACGCGACGAACGCCCGAAGAAACCCCGCCCTCACTGAGCAGCTTGACCACGCCGATTTCGCCACTGGCCCCGGTGTGGGTGCCGCCGCAGAGCTCAGTCGAGAAGTCGCCGATTTTCACCACCCGGACTTTCTCGCCGTACTTCTCGCCGAATAACGCCATGGCGTGATATTCGTTCACCGCGACGTCGATGGGAACGTCTTCCAAGGTCTCCACTTTGGTATCGGCAAGCACCTGGCGGTTGATCATCTCTTCCACATCGGCCAGTTCTTCTTCAGCAACGCCGGTGAAATGAGAAAAATCGAAGCGCAGATGTTCGGGGTCGACGCGCGAGCCGGCCTGCTTCACGTGCTTGCCCAGGACCTCGCGCAGGGCGGCATGCAAGAGGTGAGTGGCGGTATGATTGCGGCGAATCGCGGAGCGGGTTTCTGTATCCACCACGGTATCGACATAGCTGCCCAGCTCGATCGGCTGGCGCACATAGACCTTGTGGGCGCGAACCCCCTGCACCGGTTGCACGCAACCCAAAACATCGGCAACCACGATGTTGTGGTCGTCAGAGTAGAGCCAGCCGGTATCCCCCACCTGGCCGCCGGAGTCGGCATAAAACGAGGTGTGATCGAGCACGATCTCGACGCTCTCGCCGGCATTGGCCTGGGGCACGCCGATGCCGTCCTTCACGATGGCAAGCACTTCGCAATGCTGCGAGGAGAGCTGGCGATAGCCTTCGAAGACGGTCTTGGGCAGCGAGCGGAAGGCCGGGCTGGCAGAGGCTTTGGCGCCGCCCTTCCAGGAGGCGCGGGCGCGCACCTGCTCTTCGCTACGGGCCAGCTCAAAACCGGTCAGATCGAAATCAATACCCTGGTCGCGAGCTGCATCGAGCATGAAGTCAAGGGGCAGGCCGTAGGTTTCGTAGAGATGGAAGGC
>DASRRN010000416.1:0-6033 GCA_035695685.1 Acidobacteriaceae bacterium
TAGCCGCTTGGCCTGAAAACAGTGCGATTCGGCAGTTCGGATACTTAGACCTCAATAGAATGGCAAAGTCGATCCCGTTCATTTTGGGCGGGATCACGTCGAGAATAAGACCGATGTCATCACGGACGCCGAGCACGGCAAGCCACTTGTAACGTTTCTACACTTTTTACTCGTCATCGTCGCTCATCGGCGCCGGCCGTGAAAGCGTCTTCGGAGATCGGTCCACGGCGTTTGAATCCAGCTGGTGAAAGTCGCCGACTTTGACTTTGCTGTCTAACCCAACTCCAACCTTTCGCCGATTCGTCACCCTCGCCCGTTGCTTGGCCGCCGGATCCGCCTCATCGAAGCTGGGATAATACCCAATCAAATCTCTAAACGCGCGCACCTTGACCTGGAACGTGTCGGCGATGCGTTGGACGAAGGCGGTGTCCACGGCACCATGGCACGCGTAGATGACGAGGACTGCATCCTTGGTGAAGCGCTTCCGCACGTCGTCCATCACGAATTTCTTCGACGCCAGCTTCTGGTTCTTCGAGACAACGTTCATGGTGATGCCGCTGTCGAGTTGATCGAGCGTTTCCTCGCTGATCGCGCTGGCCACTGTCAATGTCACCGAAGCTGGCCCGCCTCCGGGCCTGACGTGGCCGGCGAGGGCAATAAGGTTTGAGTTCGCATGGGTGAAGATGTTGATCCGGCTGATACTGCCCGCCGCAGACTCGGTGTCGCCGTTGGTGAGGATGACCTGCATGAGTCCTTTCCAGGAATCGACCTCGACGGCCGAGCTGCCGGCGACAGACATAAAATCGTCCGAGGTCGGTTCCCAGCGGTCGTTGGCCATCGCGTCGACTTCGTCCGCCTCCGTCTTCCACGGATTGTCGAAGGTGCCGACGACCGAGATCTCGCGCGCATCGATCTTCGGCGCCGCTTGCGGCTTCGCAGCCTTTTTTGGTTTCGGCGCCTCGGCCACGACAATCGAGCCGCGCGGAGGTCCCGTTAAGCCGTGCGAACGGGACCGCCGAAGGGGATCATCATTCAGTGGCCCCTGCCTTCTGGCACCGCCGAACACCGTTCGACCAAGGAGATCGCTCATGATGGGCGAGCCTTTCAATACGCTTATTCAAGAAGGCATTTGAACCCCTGCATTGTACGCGCAATCCTGCGATTGGGCGTTCTGAAATAGCTGAAACAGGCTGCGAAAAACTCGTTTCCCTGAAGGGTACGAGCTTGGCTCTGCGTGGGAACCCCTTTCCAGCTCAGGCGCTACTACATTTCAGACCAAACAGATGGAATCTACGGAAAGCGCGACTCCCTGTCCCCGAAACCCCTTCATAAGCTCTTGGCGTTTCTCTCATCTCCTATCGTCTTCACGAAAGAGGAGGAAGGCGGGATAGGCTAAAACTTGAGTTCGCGGCGGCCTTCCATGGCTCGCGTCATGGTGACCTCGTCGGCATACTCGATATCGCTTCCTGCCGGCACGCCTGTGGCGATGCGGGTAACGCGAACGGCTGCGGTGCGCAGCAGATCCGCCAAATAAACGGCTGTGGCCTCGCCTTCGACGGTCGGATTGGTGGCCAGAATTACTTCCTCGACGTCGCCCTGCGCTACTCGCGCCAATAGGCTGTCGGTTCGCAGGTGTTCGGGGCCTACACCGTGCAGGGGAGACAAGGTACCGTGCAAGACGTGGTAAACGCCGTTGTAACTGCGGGTCTTTTCAATCACCGCAATGTTGCCCGGCTCTTCTACCACGCACACCACTCGTTGGCTCCGGGTCGGGCTGGCACAGTAGGTGCAGGGATCCACGTCGGTGATGTTGTTACAGGTCGAGCACAGCAATAGCTTGGCTTTCAGTTCGCGCACGGCATCGGCCAGCGCTCCGGCATCCTCAGTGCTGGCACGGAGAATGTGGAAAGCGAGTCGCTGCGCACTTTTGGCGCCGATCCCGGGCAATTTGCGCAGCTCTTCGATCAGCCGCGCCATGGGTTCCGCAAATTGAGACAAAAGAGGCTCCTGACTACAGAAGTCCAGGAGGGAGATTCAAGCCGCCCAACATCCCGGTCAGATTGGACTTCATGGCTTCATCTGCGCGCCGGCCAGCCTCGTTGAACGCGGCGGTCACCAGGTCCTCCAGCATTTCGACGTCTGCCGGACTTGAGCTTAGGCTCATCACGGCCGCAGCGTCTATCTTGAGCTGCAATACCTGCTTCTGGCCGTTCATTTTCACGGTTACTGCGCCTCCGCCCGAAGACGCTTCCACCACCGTCTGGCTCAGCTTCTCCTGCATCTGGTCCTGCATGTGGCGCGCCTGTTCCAGCATTTCCTGCATCTGTAGAGGATTCACAGCCTACTCCTATTCAACCCTTGCCTTTGTCTCGCAGATCGAGCACGCTGCGAACTTCTGCATGGAACAACTCCTGAGCCTGCCGCACCAGCGGATTACCCAGTGCGACTGCTTCGATGCTATCGTGCGACCGTATCCGCGGGGCCGCACTTGCCGGGTCTGAAGACTCGCCCGGCACCACGGTCATCTTCTGCGTTGCGCCCGCGATGCGCAACGCTTCGCGCACGATCTTCCACGCTTCGCCATTCATGGTCAGGCCCAGCATGGTTTTCTTGACCCCGACTTCCACCTGGATGGCTCCCTCCTCGTCCAGTTTCCATCGTCCTGCTGCCAGCAGAGAGGCCGCAGTGTTGTGTCCCTGTTCGTCGAGCGCTTCAGCGACCGCATCGCGTAGTTTGCTCAGATCCGTCTCGGCAGCTTTGGTCTCAACAGGTGTGACCGGCAGAGGCTCAGGTTCGGCTGCGACTTCAACCGGTGCTTCGACCGCAACCGGAACCGAAACAGCTACTTCGACGGGTGCGATAACAGGTTGCTTGATTTCCTCTGCGTCCTCTGCGCTTTGCTTACGCTGGCGGTCTAGCTCGAAGGGAGAAGGCGCCATTGGCTTCGACTTCTGCGTGTCAGTCGGAGCGGACCGCGGCGGAGCGGACCGCGGCGCCTGCCCGGGCACTGCCTGCGCAGGCCTCGGGTTCGCAGCGGGCGGGCGCCCAGCAGCCGGCAAGCTGCTCAGAATCTGCTCCAGCGGCAGCAGGCGCTGCAGATGGACCAGCTTCATGAGTCCCAGTTCCAGATGCAAGCGTGGTTCCTGGCGGTAATTGAGCTCATCGAAGGTGCGCAGGATCACCTGAAGAAAACGGGTCAGATCCTCTTCACTGAAGAGGTTGGCCGAACGCACTGCGCGGGCGCGCTCATCGCCGGAGATTTGTAACAGCCCGGTATTTTCTCCGCCCAGCTTGGCCATCAGGCAGTTGCGCAGATAACGCACCAGCTGCCGTGCCATCTGCGATGGACTATTGCCTGCATTTAGCAGCCGGTTGAGCTCCTCCATCACAGCCGAGCTTTGGCCCTCGCCGATGGCTTCCAGAATGCGTTCAAAAACCGCATCCGGCACCGTCCCCATCAGCTCCCTGATTTCCTCCCCGTCGAGCTTAGGCTTGCCGTCCACCATGGGTGCGCTCGCGATGGCCTGGTCCATGATGGAGAGAGCATCGCGCATGGAGCCGTCGCCAGCCTCGGCCAACAGAGCCAGCGCCTGCGGATCGGCCAGAATGCCTTCGTTCGCGGCAATCTGCGTCAGCTCGGCCACTATGTCGTCGAACTTGACGGCGTGGAAACTGAAATGCTGGCAGCGCGAGCGGATGGTCTGGGGAATATCCTCCGGCTGCGTGGTCGCCATCATGAAGACGACATGCTCGGGAGGCTCCTCCAGAGTTTTCAGCAGCGCGTTAAATGCCGCGTCGGTGATCTGGTGGGCTTCATCCAGAAGATAGATTTTGTAGCGGTCTCGTGCCGGGGCGTAGCGCGCTGCGTCCCGCAATTCGCGAATCTCGTCGATCCCGCGGTTGGTGGCAGCGTCGATCTCGACCACGTCGAGGGAGTTGCCGGCGCGAATCTCCTTGCAGGAGTCGCAAACCCCGCAGGGTTCGGGTGAGGGCCGTTCGGGACTGCCAATCTGGTTGTGGCAATTCAGCGCCATAGCAAGGATTCTGGCGATAGTTGTTTTGCCGATGCCCCGATGTCCGCTGAAGATGTACCCGTGGGCTACCCGTTGCTGTTCGAGAGCGTGGCCCAGGGTACGGGTCACGTGCTCCTGACCGGCGACATCGGAGAAGCGTTGGGGACGGTATTTGCGGGCTAGAACCTGGTAAGCCATAGGGAGGAATTAAGACTGCGGGCGTGCCGCCGGCACGGCCTCTGAACTTTGATTGTAGCCCGAGTGCCGATGGCAGCAGGAATCGCAAACTGGCATCAAGCGGGAGCAATCGGGGCGGGGAAGCATTTGCTATGGTTCAACCACTTTGCAACGAAAGAGAGGGGGAAATAATGTCCACCCTGGAGGTTGTTGGTGCGGTTTTCGCTATAGGTATGCTGTCGGGTCTCAGGGCGTTGTCACCGATCGCGGTTCTATGCTGGCTGGCTATGCTCCATCGCCTTCCGCTCACGGGCTGGGTTTCTTTCGTGGGCAGTAAAGTCACTGTCGGCCTGTTTTCTCTCGGCGCAGTCGGCGAATTGATTTCCGATAAATTGCCCAAAACGCCAAGCCGGCTGAAGCAACCTGGTTTCAGCATCAGGATCGTGACGGGCGCGTTCTGCGGATTGATTCTGGCCACCACGGCATCGTTTTCGATCATTGGAGCGGCGGTGCTGGGCGCGATCGGGGCGGTGGCGGGATCTTATCTGGGTTACTTCGTGCGTAGCCGCGCCACAGCAAAGTTTGGCTTGCCCGATCTGCCGGTAGCGCTGGTGGAAGACGTTATCTGCATTGGCGGATCATTGCTGATCGCAACGCTATTTGCGCCGCGCTGACACTTTCTTGCCCGCCGCCTTTAAAGCTTTTCGTTTCGCTGCTTTCTTGCGCCGTGCCACCTCCTCCGGCGAGTACATCGTCTGGCGGCAGTTGCTGGCTCCACAATAGCAGCGAGCGTCGTCTTCATCGCCATCGTAGAGGTTGTAATCGTAGGTCAGCTCCTCGCCTGGAGCGATGGGGCGCAGGGACATGATCCATACTCGCCCCCGGAACTCTTCGGTCTCGCAGTTGGGATCGCAGGAGTGGTTGATATACATGGCCATGCCATGACCGCTGATCACAGTGGAGCCGTCGCCGATGCCGAAGAGGTAGGTAATCCTCGAGTCTTTGAAGTGGGCGTCGGCCTCGTCTTTGCTGATCCGGGGTCCGGTGTATTCCACCACCTTGACGCCCTTGGGGATGGCCGATGTGGTGTAGCAGCCGGCAGCATGTATCGAGGAAGAGCGAATCATCAAACCCATGTTCAATTTTTAGCAAGCTTTTCCGCCGCTGGAAAGGTCGAGGCCGTAGGACTAAACTTAGAACAGCAACGATGCGTACCCGTCCCCTGATCGTCGCTTCGATGGCCGCTCTGCTTACCCTCGCAGCCAGCGCCCCTGCGCATGCGCAAACGCAGAACAACAACGACCAGTCAGCTCCGGATGCCCCCCAGCCGCAAAAGAAGGCGGCAGCCAAGCCGCAATCCTCTGACTCTGGTTCCCAGGCAAAGGATAAGAGTAAATCCGAGCCGCAGGCTTCTGATTCTTCGTCTCCGCCCAGCGATAAAACGGCGCCCAAACTGCCACCGTCGACGAAAGATGAGAACCCTTTTCCTGAGGCCGTTTCCAAGGACGCCGCCGCCAAGGCGGCAGCCGACTCATCTGGTTCCGATCATCCAGCCGACTCCGATAAGGCAAATCCCAAACACTCCTCTTCGACCGATAATCCTTTTCCTGAATCCGTGTCTCGCGATGCCGCCAAGGCGGCCGGGAACGATCCTGACCAGGCGCCCGCTGCCAAGAGCGATCTTCCCCCGGGCGTCAGTTCAAGCCAATCCTCTGCTGGGCCCGACGGCGGCGAAAACGAAGCCCCCAACCAGGTGGCTGACCCAGTGCGCGCCAAAAAAGATGCCGGGGTGGGGGACTACTACCTGAAGTCGCATGACTACGAGGGAGCCCTGCTCCGCTAC
>DASRRN010000417.1:0-6554 GCA_035695685.1 Acidobacteriaceae bacterium
ACTAAAAAGCGGTTCCCGAAGCGCGTGCTGAATGTGCATCGCCGCGAAACCAAGCAGATCCGCGGTAAAGACGGGGATTGCCAAAATCGGATGCTCTCGAAGGAGAAAGACGGTTCGCTTGAGTAGATTCCGTGGTCCCCATGTGATTGGTAACATACGGCGAAAGAATAACACTCGGGAAACCTGGGGACGTTCTTACCTAACTTATTCCCTAACGTTGCAAATCTCTATCCATTCCCGCATCGCCGAAGAGAAACCTGACTCATGATCTGGTCCTGCATTGTCTCGGTCTCGATACTGCGTGTAACTGTCCTGTCCAAGATGCGCACCCCTGAAAACCCTGACCTCTCTCTGTTGTTCGCTGTTATGACGTTGTTGCGATGGATTGGCATCAGGCGCTACACAATCTTAATCGCCACGCATCAAAGGCGTATATGTAACTCCAATCAGCAGCCCTTCCGGCGTGATGAAACGGCTCACCGTCTGACCCCAGGATTCCTTCTTGTTCTTCACGAGCATTCGGTACCCGTGTGACTCAAGGACCGAAGTGGCCGCTTCGACATCGTCAACGTCAAATTCGAGCCAGGCTTGTGGGGCCGGGATATTCTGCGAGTCATCCTAATATGGTCTGAGGGCTCAGGGAGGGTTCACGCGTAATCGTCCCGCCCGACTAGGCGGGAAAGGGCGGAAGTGTCCACCACTCTCGCAGGTGGACACTTCCGAAATGGTGTGATGGACGCACAAATCATCCATGTAGCATTTAGGAAATGCGGCCAGCCTGGGCTTCATGAAAGTGTTCCGGAGGGGCTTTCCTTCACTGGATTGCGCCCGATAACCGGGTATTGCTCCACATCCAGCACCGCGCCGTTGATCAGCGCCGCCTCGTCGGAGAGAAAATAAACCGCCGCCCACGCAATGTCTTCCGGCGACAACAGCCGGCCCGAGGGAGCAAACGTCCGCGATACTCGATGGGGCCAGTCGTCCGGCAAACCCTCTTTCATCTTCAGGGCAAATTCATTTGGCGTGAGTGTCCATCCCACATTCAACTGGTTCACCCGGATCCCTTCCACACCGTGGGCATCGGCGAGGTTGCGCGTCATGGTCATCAAGCCGCCCTTGCAGACGGAATAGGCCAGCTGGTTACGTTCTCCGCAATACGCATTGATCGAGCCAACGTTCAGCACCCGTCCCATGCCCTGTTTGCGGAAGTGGGGAAGCGCCGCCTGGATCAAGAGAAACGGCGCCTTCAGATCGATCGCCACAGTCCGGTCGAATATGTCCGCGTCCGTGTTCTCGATATTCCCCCGCACGATGGCCGCGGCATTGTTCACCAGGCCATCGATCCGCCCAAAATGCTTAACCGTAGCCGCGATAAGCCGCGACGGCACCTCCGGGTCCTCGAGCGCTCCAATGGTGAACGCCGCTCCTTCTCCAAGCTCAGCAGCCACGGCCTGCGCTGCGTCTTTTCGTCTTCCATGGATCATGACCTTAGCGCCTTCGCGCACAAAGATCCTCGCCATGCCCTCCCCGATGCCCGTAGTTGAGCCGGTCACCAGGATCACTTTGTCTTTCAGCCGCATATTTGCTCCCAGATTGCAGCGAAACGTTTCCCGCCTTCGAAAACCGTATGGCGTGGATCCAACCAGGGCGAACAGGCAAGATTCATCTCGGAAAAATCTCCATCCTATAGGCCCCGCACAGCCGGTGCTACGAATCGGCTGCGGCAGTTCCAAAGGAAAGGCGCAGATTCATGGACGGAGCACGCCCTTTACGATCACCCCGGAATGCATCTCCTCAAACGCCTCGTGCCACTGCTGCAGAGGTGAGATGCGGTTGAGGATGGGATCGAGGTCGATCTTGCCCGAGGCGAGAAGCGAAATGACCTTCTCCCAAATTGGCCAGTTGTGAGAATAGCTGCCCTGAAGCGTGGCCGCTTTCTGTACCAGAGGATCGAGCGAAAAGCCGAGCGGCTGCGGCCCCCATCCAACCTTGGTAATCTGGCCCGCGGGACGTACCAGATCGAGCGCGAGCTTCAGCGAAGCGGAGACCCCGGCGGCATCGATCACCAGGTCGAGTCCGTAGCCATCGCCAAAATTCTTGACCCACTCGGCAGCATCTTCACCTTGCGCGCCGAGAATTGTATCTGCGCCCATGCGCTTGGCGACGTCAAGCCGCTTGGCGTCCGCGGGAATGCCGATCACGGCCAGGTGCCCGGCTCCCGACAACTTCGCCATCATTGCGCAGAGCAGCCCGATCGGCCCCGGTCCAATCACCGCGACCGTGTCTCCAGGCCGCAGGTGCGAATGGACGCAGACAGCGTTATAAGCAACGCAGCATGGCTCGGTCAGGGCGGCCTTTTCCAAAGCCAGTGATGCGGGTAGCTGGTGCAGGCAGCGTGCCGGCACTCTGACAAAGGGCGCCATCGCGCCATCCACTCCATAACCGAATCCCAGCCGTTTCGGCTCCAGGTTATAGAGTCCCTGGCGAATGAACGCCGAGTCCTGCGGCAGCACCGCGGCCGTTTCGCTGACCACTCGATCGCCCTCTTTGAATCCGCTTACGCGGCTGCCAGTCTTGGCAATATAGCCGGCGAACTCGTGGCCCAGGACCACCGGGTAATTCACCTTCCAACTCTGCTTGCCTGTGTATTGATGCAGATCGCTGCCGCAGATACCTACGGCCTCTACCTTGAATAAAACGTCTTCTTCACCGATGCCGGGAACCGGAAGTTCTCGAAGCTCGACTGAGTGCGGATGCTGTGCGTAGTTGACCAGACCGACCATAAGGATTATGTTGCGTAATCGGTAACGCAAAATCAACCAAATAGGGAATTGTTGGCTAAACAACTCAACCTATACCTCATCAAGAGTGTGATTGTCGGCGCCCTGGGCGGCCTTCTCTTCGGCTTCGACACCGCTGTCATTGCCGGGTCGTTACCGTCGCTGCGAACAATGTTCGCGCTCTCCCCGCTGCAGGTTGGGCTGACCGTTTCCATCGCTTTGGTCGGCACTGTAATTGGTTCCATGCTCGCAGGCAGCCTTGGACAGCGTCTGGGTGGCCGCGGGAGCCTGCGCGTCTTTGCCGCGTGCTACCTCATCTCCGCGATCGGCTGCGCCCTCGCCCCAACCTGGACGTTGCTCCTGGTCTCTCGCTTCATCGGAGGATTGGGAATCGGCGGTTCGTCCGTCACAGGGCCCGTATACATCGCGGAGCTCGCTCCAGCCCGGTGGCGGGGCAGGATGGTTGGCACCTTCCAGATCAACATTGTGATCGGCGTGCTCACCGCTTATCTCTCGAACTATCTGATCGGTCTCGCTGCCTTGGGCATAAATGAGTGGAGATGGCAATTGGGAGTAACGGGGTTACCCGCCATCCTGTTCCTGGTCATGCTCTTTGGCGTTCCCCAAAGCGCACGCTGGCTGGTCACGAAGGGGCGCATCGAAGATGCACGGAAGGTGCTCTTTGCGATCGGGTCAGATCAACCTGATTTAGAGCTGGTGGAGATTGTCGAGTCCATTCACCCCGAGCGAGCGCTCCAGGCAGAGCCATTGTTTCAGTGGAAGTATCGATTTCCGATTTTTCTGGCCATGTCGCTCGCGCTCTTCAACCAGCTCACAGGCATTAACGCAATCACCTATTATCTGAACGACATTTTCTCCATGGCAGGTTTCAGCAAGGCGTCGAGCGCTCTGCAAGCCGTCGCCTTTGGATTAACTAATCTGCTCGCGACACTGCTGGCGATGACATTGATTGACCGCATAGGCCGCAAGACACTTTTGCTCATCGGTTCTGTCGGCATGGTAGCCAGTCTTTGCGGAGTCTCCGCGGTATTTCTCACTCACAGGCATGCGCGAAGCCTGCTTCCCTTGCTGGTCGCCTACATCGGTTCCTTTGGAATCTCGCAGGGAGCCGTCATCTGGGTATATCTCAGCGAGGTCTTTCCCAACCGTGTACGAGCAAAGGGTCAAAGCCTCGGATGCTCTACCCACTGGATCGCGAACGCTCTCATCTCGGGGCTCTTCCCCCTGGTGGCAACCGGTTCGGCAGCCGTTCCTTTTCTCTTCTTTGCCGTGATGGTGGTAGTGCAATTTCTCGTAGTGCTCTTCACCTTTCCAGAAACCAAAGGCACCACGCTCGAAGAAATGGGACAAAAGCTAGGAATCGAAACCTAGGAAGTTTTGCGGACAGGAAGATGGGAAAAAATTGATTTTCAGCTTCCGAGTGATTTGCACTTGAAAAACATCGCACCAGGATGCCTTTTAGGCGATTGCTGAGGTCCGGGTATGTAAAGGTAACGTTCCGTCTGGTCCTTCCCTACGCTTGTCCCTCCCCAAGAAACGGAAACAACTTCACCTGGACGAAAGTCGGTATATTCGGACATTTGGCTTGAATCCGTCGCTCGGCTGTTCATCTCCAGCCAACTGTACGATTAGCCCGTCATCCGGGCTGGATGTTCAAGTCAGGACTAAGTCCTCCTCAGGCCATTTTGATTCTGTGATCTTCCCGGCAACCTCGGTCCATGACAAACCGAGGCTGTTTACTCCTGCTGCTTCTACAGATGCTCGCCGGCAACGCAAACACGGTCTCCGCTCAAACGTCTGCACTCCAGGTGCAGGTTTACGACTACGCCGGGTTGCCCCCGGCAGCCCTCCACGAATTCGTGACGCGGACGCACGAAATCCTGGCCAGTTCCGGCGTCGCACTGGAGGTGCAGACCTGTGGAACAAGGACTGCGCTGTGCGAGAGTTATAGCGGAAGCTCCAAGCGGATTGTAATGAGGGTGGTCACCGATACAGGTAAGAACAGGATGAATGTACGCTCGCAGAAACTGGGCATGTCCATTGCTGACCATGACGGCGGCACCTACGCCACTGTTTTTCTAAAGCCGGCGGAGGAGAAAGCTTCTTACCCAAACCTTCCTCGAACCACGGTGCTAGCCTATGCCGCCGCTCACGAAATCGGGCACTTGCTTCTCGGCGACCAGGCCCACACCAACCAGGGTCTGATGAAAGCGACTTGGGGGTCCAAAGAGTTCCAGGCCATGGCACAAAAGGACTTACATTTCAGCCCGGAGCAGACCCGGGAACTGGCTGCTCGTTACGGGAGTGCGCATCGCGCTGGTCCGGGCGCAAATACGGTGGTTGCCGTTCGACGCTGAGGCGGAAGCTGCAAGTCTACCGTATCTGCGTCATCCAGATGTCGGGGTGAACATGCGGCAGATTGATCAGGATCTTGTCCCGAGCGACCGTGAGGTCCGAAAGTTGCTGGTAATAGGCGGCGGCGTGGCCCTCCGAGTTGTGAAAGTGCTCGAAGGCGAACGGTGGCCCCAGTGGGTGTTTGGTCACCGAATCGAGCCGCTGGGCCCAAATGCAGAGATACCCGTCGCGGGTAGAGGTGAAATAGATAGTGTTGCCATCGCGAGAGAATTGAGGCTTATCGTCGTTGTTCCGCCCGTCCGTAACCGTGATCCATTCTGCCGGGCCGGCGGCCGCGCCATGTCGCACCGGCGCGATCAGTATCTGAGCCAGCCCAACCAGCGACTGCAATCTTTTAAACACCACCCAGCGGTCATCCCAGGAAAAGTAAGGATGGTAGAGCGGTTTATCCGGGTCACTCAGGAACTCGCGTTCGGTTTTTGTGCGTAGATCGAAGGCGACAATCCGATCTTTGTTTTCGTCTGTTTGGTTGTATTTCTGCAGCAGAACCACAGAACCGTCGGATGAAAACCCACGCGGCGTGCAAAGCTCACAGACTTGCTCCGGCTCCCCATCCACCGCCGCAGTCATGAATCCGCCCGGCAAAGGGTACTGCGTGGCGTCAGGCCATCTACCCGCTTTGCCGTCGCGTTTGAAGATCACCCGTGATCCGTCAGGAGAAATGGAAGTTTCTCCGTTGTCGCCCAGACCACTCTCCCACCGGCCCTTCTCGTCCAGGATGTGATCTGTGCCGCTGCTTAGATCTCTCAGCAGGATGGTGTTGGGCTTGCCCGGCTTGGAAGTGTCGTAGGCCATCCACTTTCCGTCCCGAGAGAGAGACGGAGAGGTGTAGCTCCCACCTTCGGGGAGAGCTAACTGGAAGGTCGGACCCAGTTTCTGGCCCCGGTCGTCGATTGAGATCTGAAAGATCGATGAGTTGGAGTACCAGATAGTATAGGCAAGCTTACCGTCCTCAGACACGGATCCGCCTGGACCGAGGCCGCCATTACCGGAAGAGAGCAGTTCCGGGTTCTCATCCATGACGCCCCGCGGAGAGATTCCGATGCGCCAAAGCTTCCAGCTTTCGAGGTCAGCGGTAGAGTAGATTATCCATTCGTGTCCTTTGGCAGTCCGAACCCACGCGCGTATGGCATACCCCGGCAAGTAGTTTTGTGCCGCTCCCGGAAGGTTGGCTGGCGTGGCATGGCCTGCAACCAGCGGCACGATCCACCAACTGGGCTCCTCGTTTTGCCGGCTGCTGCGTGCCCCATAAAGCAGGATCTCTTTTCCATTGGGAGCCCAGATGGGCGGGCTATATACGCGAAAGTCCTGATTCAACGGTAAGGCGCTGGGCCGGCC
>DASRRN010000418.1:0-5818 GCA_035695685.1 Acidobacteriaceae bacterium
GGCAAGCCAGTTTCGTGAATCACCGCATCCGCGACGCAGAGGACTACAAACACCACCACACTTACATTTGGGAGAATCCGGTCAAAGCGGGCTTGAGCGAGAGACCGGAGCTGTTTGCGTGGTCATCGGCATCTCTGGGAATGGAATTGGACGCCCCGCCACCAGGGCTAAAGCCCTGAATCTATATACCGGAGCGTTCACGCGGGTTTGAAAACCCGCTTCCCCGGACTAAAGTCCGGGGCTGGCATAGCTTAGGCGGTTCGTTGATCAAAATACGGCAAAAATGTCTTCCGCCGGCCAATTCGCAGCTCCGAAATATGTAGAAACTCCAGGGCACGACTTTAGTCGTGCCGTAAGTGATTGAAAATACGTCGGGCTTTAGCCCATGAGGGTACGGCTTTCCTACCCAACGGCGAGTTTTTCCGCCGCCTCTAAAGGCCAGATGATTTTGCTGGCCTTGGGTGAAACCCCTACCCGCCCGCAACCGGTGAAGCCGCGCCTTCAGGGGCTGTTTATAATCGCAGTCCTTGACCATAACAAACACATGTAGTAGCAATTATTACGACTGTAGGAGCACAGATTGTCCGAACCCAAATTGTCCAAGCTCGAATTTCAGATCATGGAGGCCTTGTGGACGCAGGGCGAACTTTCGATCCGTGCGATTCAAGAGGCCTTCGCCGTGAAGCGCAGGCCGGCCTACACAACAGTCCAAACGACCGTTTACCGGCTTGAAGCAAAAGGCACTGTTCGCCGGGTGAAGAAGGTTGGGAACTTCCACATCTTCGCTGCCGCGGTATCGCGCGATGCTGCCCAGAGAAGGCTCATCGATGATTTGTTGGCGCTGTTCGGCGGGCGTTCACAGCCGGTGATGGCACACCTCATCGAGTCCGGCAAACTCACGATGGACGACGTAAAAGAAGCAGAGAAAGCTCTTCGCAAGCTGGAAAGAAAGGACAAGGCGTGATCCCTGGCAATTTGTCTGCAGTCGGTACGGCGATGGCCAATCATCTTTGGCAGTCGACACTTTTTGCGCTACTGGCTGGCATGGCAACCCTGGCCTTGCGAAAGAACCAGGCGCGGGTTCGCCATCACCTGTGGCTGGCAGCGTCGTTAAAGTTTCTGCTTCCCTTTTCGCTGCTGATGGACCTCGGCGGGTATCTGGCCAGACTGAATGGTTCCTCTGAGACGCGGCCTGTTTTCTACTTTGTTATGCAAACAGTGAGCCAGCCTTTCAGCGATGCTGCGGTGTCCCGAGGGCTGTTTGCTACTTCCCTGCTCCGATGGTTGCCGGGGATTGCCGCGGTTGTGTGGCTGATCGGTTTTGTCACCGTGATTGGTCTATGGTGGGTGCGGTGGCGGCGGGTCGCGGCGGCAATTCGCGGCGCAGCGCCGGTTGCCAAGGGGCGTGAGCTAGAGGCGCTACGGCTAATGGAACGCTCTGCGGGAATGCAGAAGCCAATTGCCTTCCGGTCGTCGCAGAGCACACTGGAGCCGGGCGTCTTCGGCATTCTCCGGCCGCTGTTGCTTTGGCCGGCGGGAATCTCCGAACACCTGCAGGATGCGCACCTGGAGGCTATCCTGGCCCACGAGGTGCAGCATGTGCGGCGGCGTGACAACTTGGCCGCCGCGATGCACATGGTGGTGGAAGCCATCTTCTGGTTTCACCCGCTGGCCTGGTGGCTGGGCGCACGGTTGGTGGAGGAACGCGAACGGGCTTGCGATGAAGAAGTATTGCGACTTGGCAATCAGCCTCATATTTACGCGGAAAGCATTCTGAAGACTTGCGAATTCTGCATGGCATCCCCGTTGGCTTGCGTTTCCGGGGTGACCGGTGCCGACCTTAAGCAGCGGATTGTCCGTATCATGACGCATGGTTCGGCAGACAAGCTCAGCTTTCTTAGAAAGCTCCTCCTGGCTACGATAGGAATCGCAGCCGTGGCCGGCCCTATCGTCGCCGGTTTAACGAAGGCCCCGCTCGCCACTGCACAATCAGCGCAAACAAACACTCAGCCACAACCAAGGACAGCAGATGGCGCTGAGCAACCGATCGGCGTCACAGTCCAGAAGATCTACCACGTGGGAGCGGACGTTTCTGCTCCAAAGTTAATCTTTGCGCCTGATCCCGAATTCACCGAAAAGGCCCGGAAATCGAAGTATCAAGGTATCTGCGTTATCTCGACTATCGTCGACGCGCAGGGAAAACCAACGCGTGTTCAGGTAGTGCGTCACCTGGGTATGGGTCTGGACAAGAAGGCTGTCGAGGCAGTGAAGCAGTACAAGTTCGAGCCAGCGACGCGATTCGGAAAACCTGTTGCGGTGGAAGTGAACATCGAGGTTAACTTCAGGCTGTATTGAGACGGGTAAACGCAGATTCGCTGCACGATTCAAGAGCTTCAGATGTGGGAAAGGCCTTCGTAAGTTACAGGGAAAGGACAGATCATGATCCCGAGTTACTTGTCTGCAATATGGATTGCAGTCACGCCAGCGGTGGCCAACCACCTATGGCAGTCGACCCTGTTCGCGGTGTTGGTGGCGATCCTGACGTTGACCTTACGAAAAAATTACGCGCGGGTTCGTTATCGCCTGTGGCTCGCAGCATCGATCAAGTTTCTTGTACCTCTTTCGCTGTTGATCAGCCTCGGCGGCCATCTGGCCAGACCGCGCGCTTCGGAAAGCCCGCAGAGCGGTGTGTATTCGGTGGTAGAAGAGTTCAGCCAGCCCTTTGGCCAGGCCGCGGCTCCCGTCGTTGCACCGGTTGAACACGCGTCGAGTGCCCTCCTCCCCTGGCTAAAAGGAGTTCTCACCGCCCTGTGGTTATTCGGTTTTGTCGCGACGCTCAGTTTATGGTGGTGGCGCTGGCGGCGACTCTCTGCGGCAGTGATGCGGGAGGCAGTGCCCGTATCAAAAGGGCGGGAAGTGGATTCACTGCGTCGCCTCGAGCCGGTTGCAGGGATACGGACGCCTATCGTGTTCCTGTTTTCACAGGGTTCACTGGAGCCCGGCATCTTTGGCATCATTCGACCAGCGTTGCTATGGCCGGCGGGAATCTCTGTACACCTTACGGATGCCCATCTGGACGCAATTATCGCTCATGAGGTATGCCATGTGCGCCGTCGCGACAATCTAGCTGCGGCGATGCATATGGTAGTGCAGGCCATCTTCTGGTTTCATCCGCTGGTTTGGTGGTTGGGAGCGCGGTTAATAGCGGAGCGCGAACGCGCCTGCGATGAAGAGGTATTACTGCTCGGCAATCCACCGCAGGTCTACGCCGAAGGCATTCTAAAGACTTGCGAGTTCAGCGTCGGATCACCGCTGGTTTGTATCTCGGGAGTTACCGGTGCTGATCTCAAGAAACGGATCGTCGATATCATGCAAAGGCCGGTCGCGCTCAAGCTAGGCCTCGGCAAGAAACTCTTGCTCATCGTCGCTGGAGCGATGGCAGTCACTGGACCCGTCGTGTTCGGCTTGATACAAGAACCGCAAAGCCAGGCTGGGTCGCCAGTGGTAGGCACTGCTCCCAAACTCCCTGCGTACGAGGTGGCCTCGATCAAACCAGACAAGTCTAGTACAGATATGACGATGCTTCGCACCACGCCTGTGGGGTTCAGTGGAACAAATATCTCGTTGAAGGCGCTTATTCAACAGGCTTATAGAGTTGAAGACAATCAGATCTTAGGGGCACCCAGCTGGCTCGGCTCTGCGCGATACGATATTGAGGCGAAGGTGAGCAGCTCTGATACCGATACGTTGCACAATCTTAGCCCTGATCAGCGCAGGCTTATGCTTCAACCACTTCTAGCGGACCGCTTTCAATTAAAAGTCCACACAGAAGTAAGGGACCTTCCGATATTGGCGCTGGTCATCGCGAAGGGCGGCCCGAAACTTCATGAAGCGAAGCCCGGAGACACGTACCCAAACGGAATTAAGGGCTTCGACGGCAAGCCCGGCGGCGGGCCGGGCCTGATGCATATGGGACCCGGTCAGCTAACAGCTCAAGGGCTTCCGATATCGTCCCTAGCACAGCTCCTATCGCAGCAATTGGGGCGCACGGTTCAAGATAAGACGGGGCTTACCGGCAAATACGACTTCACTTTGCAGTGGACGCCGGATGTAGGTGGTTCCCCAATGATGAAAGGACCCGACGCGGGCCAGCAAGGGCCTGGCGGCCCACCATCGCCGGCAGATAATGGTGGACCCTCGATTTTCACGGCGATTCAGGAGCAGCTTGGGCTAAAACTGGAGTCACAAAAGGGTCCCGTGATGGTCGTGATCATCGATCACGTCGAGGCACCCTCAGAAAATTAAGGCAACACCGGAACAGAAGAGCAACAAGAAATAATTCGCTAATCAAGCGCACGCTCTGGAAAAAACGAACCTCTTTATTCATCTTTCCGTTTGCATGCACGCTGTCTGGAGTCTCAGGGGCCGATTCCAAGAAAGGATCTCCGGTATCGTGACCGAACCTGTTGCATTCAAGCTGGGCTTTATTGGAAACATATTGCCGATCCTGTCGGGAGCGATTGCCCTCGCCATGCCGTTCGGGCTTGGCCTGGTATCTGCGACGCAAGGCCGCGCGCAAATCCAGGCGGAAGACATCGCAGTCAAGCTGTCAATGTACGACGTCGCTTCCATCAAACCTGGAAAATCCGGCATGGGTTCTACGCTGTTGTTCAGGCTGGACGGGTTCACTGCAAAAGGGATGACTCTCAAGGCCCTAATGCGGGAAGCGTATGGAATTGAAAACGATCAGATCTTAGGGGCACCGAACTGGCTCAACACACAAACTTACGATATTGAGGCGAAGGTGGACGGCGCTGATGCAGCTGCGCTGGAGAGGCTGAGCGAAGATCAGCGTAAACTCATGTTTCAGTCGTTTTTAAAGGATCGCTTCCAACTGAAGGTTCACCGGGAGACCAAAGAACTTCCGGTCTTAGCGCTGGTCATTGCTAAGAATGGCCCCCAACTTCAAGAGGCAAAACCCGGGGATACGTACCCTGATGGAATTAAGGGTCCTGACGGTAAGCCCGCGGGACACGCGGGCATGATGATGTGGGGTAACGGCCGTCTAACAGGTCAAGGCATCTCCATCGCTGCCATGGTGCCACCGTTAACCCAGCAACTGGGCAGAACAGTCCTGGACAAGACAGGACTCACGGGCAGGTACGATGTCGAGTTACGGTGGACACCAGATAACACCTCCACTCCGGCTTCAGGGCCTGACAGCGGAACCGCGGCTGAATCTCAGACGCCATCGATCTTTACGGCGATTCAAGAGCAACTTGGTTTAAAACTGGAATCGCAAAAAGCTCCGGTTGAGGTCCTGGTCATCGATCATGTGGCGGCGCCTGCAGCAAACTAGCCTTGAAATTGCTCGCACCAATTGGCGAAAGAAGGTCGCGGTTCGCGTGCTTTGATCCAGACGCCCCCAACGTCTCGCCGGAGCAGGGGGCAGGTTAGAAGAGCGCTCTTTGGAGAGATTTGAGAGAACATACAGGCGCACTGCAGATCCCTCCGCTACGCTACGCTCCGGTCGGGATGACAAAGGGGAGAGTGGCGGCTTCCACGGTACGCCGGGACAGGTCCATTTGAGATCGGTTGCTGGGATCCCAGGTCTCAAAAGCGAGACCTGGGGCACCCTTCGATTTGGTACCGGGCAGTGAATTGGTGAGGGAACTTTAACGACAGATGAGCGTACTAACAAATATAATTTCTAGCGCTGAGCAGATTCGACAACCAGGAACGTCTTATATGCAGCTTTTCGCTTGACGCGTTGACTTAGTCTCCGGAGTTGCCAGGGCCGATCTCAAGTTGAGGATTC